>CAYWSJ010000031.1:0-31517 GCA_964461045.1 uncultured Bacteroidales bacterium
CAAGAAACCAAAAGTTCTTATACTGGATGAAGCAACGGCTGCAATGGACCGGGAAACAGAAAAATACACAATTAAATTATTAAACAGATTGAAACACGAATATGAAACAGCTATTTTTTATATTTCTCATCGATTGCATGTATTAAAAAATATAAGTGACAGAATTTATATCCTTGAAAAAGGAACCATACAGGATATTGGTTCGCACCAGGAATTATTAGAAAGAGATAATATGTATAGTAAATATTGGAAAGAATTAATAGAAGTATAACTAAAACATAGTATAGCTAGATCAATTTAATAATCTGAGCCACCAGGTATCCAAAATAATTTCCAATGGCGTAGCCAAGAATTCCGACGGTTAAGCCCGAGATAATAACTTCCTTGTTCCGGATTGCTGTTGCAATTACAGGTACAAAAGGAGGCGAACAGATTAAAGCAGTAGAGGTTACCATAACAGTATCAGAATCAACCTTAAAAAGAGATGCCAGCAAAATATGCAGGATTAGAGAACCAAAAATGACATAGGTGATATATAAAAACAGATTTTGTGCTGCTCCGGAAAACTCGCTTATATCAGCCATAGAAGCAACAACAAGACTAAAAATTAAAATAAAATACATTCCCAGCTCAAAAGTTTTCCGGGTTCTGTTAATTGATGGAACTAAAGAAAGGACCACTCCCAGGGTAGTTATCAGAAGTATCACAACTACCATTTGGGCATTTTCAGGAACCAGTAAACTAATTCCTCCTGCAAAAGCAAAAATAAGAACAGATATTCCCAGTGTTTTCATTAAGGGGAATAATGTGGCCTTTCTAAAAATACCGGCATATGGGTCTTGCCCATCCAACTGTGTAGCATTTGTTTTACCTATGGAGGCATGAGGAAATGATCTCAGAAACATTGAGAAAAATGGCTTGCCTAAAGTAATTAAAAACAGCAGATATACACTGGAAAGCACCATATCATAAGTATGGGTAATGATGTAAACATCGGGATTGACGTTAAGCATCATTTTCAGGGAAGCCAGGTTTGGTGTTCCTCCTGAGTATACTCCCACAAGCATTCCTGAAACTTTCCATATATCCTTCATCCCTCCTCCTCTAAAAATCAGGTAGCCTGAAAAAACAACAATAACCACAGCTATTAAGGCTGAAAGCATAGACAAAAAAGTTTTACCTGCCATCTGGAACCAGGAGCGAATATTTGCTGAAAACAAAAGCAAAGGAATGGCCAGGGGGATGGTAACAATGGTTAAAGCATCCTGAATTTTTTCAATCCCTTCAGGTAAAATTCCTACATTCCCAAGTATTAATCCTATTGCATAAGCAATTACAACAGATCCCAACTTGTTTACAAAAGGATATTTCCTGCACAGATACAGGATGGCCATGGGGAAAAAAACATAAAAGAGAATTAGTAATACCTTCCAAAGCATAAATGGCGATTTTCCAGCAAATAAAAATGCAAATAATTGATAAATTATCCCAATTATCAGTCAAAATTATTCAATTATTCCATTTTTTTGCCTCTCCCGCATGGAATTACAGAAAAATATCCATCAGAGAGTCCGCTTAGTCAGCAAAGCAAGATCTTAGAATCTATTCATCCATGCAATCGCAGATATCTTCAAGGTTGTCAAGATTTTTATTGTAAACTGCCATAGCCCTGTGACTCATACCCATACTTGAAAAACCACCATCATGATATAAGTTTTGCATGGTCACTTTCCGGGTCAGGTCAGAAAACAATGCGAGGCAATAATCGGCACATTCCTCGGCATTAGCATTTCCAAGCGGCGACATCCGGTTAGAAAAATCCAGCAATCCTTCAAAACCCATGACTCCCGAACCTGCTGTTGTAGCAGTAGGTGACTGGGAAATTGTATTTATCCGGATACTCTTCTCTCTTCCATATATG
The DNA here is from genome assembly GCA_964461045.1 of uncultured Bacteroidales bacterium. Classification (GTDB taxonomy): domain Bacteria; phylum Bacteroidota; class Bacteroidia; order Bacteroidales; family UBA12077; genus JAGXLC01. The sequence goes on from CAYWSJ010000031.1 coordinate 1,922, forward strand.
TATCCAAAACTTCTGGCTATGGATTCAAGCAAAGCTTTTGCATCTGCCATATCGTTATATCCATAGAGTGTTCGCTGGGCAGCAACATAAGAAAGGGCTACAACAGATCCCCATTCTTTTATTGCATCTTTTTTGCGAGCAAGCTGTAATATTTTATGAAATGAAATAGCTGAAATATCAAGTGTTTTAAGGAAAAAATCATAGTTTACATCATCATAGGTTTTTCCTTTTCTCACATTAGGAGACATACCAATTGAATGCAGGATAAAATCCACCTGTCCGCCAAAATGATCCATTGTTTTATTCAAAAGATTATCCAGGTCATCAAGCTTCGTAGCATCAGCAGGTACAACTATTGAATTGGTTTTTTTTGCCAGTTCATCCACACTGCCCATTCGAACAGCAGCGGGCGCATTTGTCAGTACAATCTCTGCTCCCTGCTCATAAGCTTTTTCGGCAACCTGCCATGCAATTGATTTTTCATTCAATGCACCAAAGATGATGCCTTTCTTACCTTTTAATAAATCCTTAAACATATTTGAAAGTTTTACCTTTATACAAAAGAATTAAAAATTTGTTTTTATTTTTTAACATCAGGACCTGCCTAAAAACTCTTTGGCATGTTGTAAAGAAGTTTCTGTAAGCTTTTCCCCACTTAACATTTTGGCAATTTCTTTTAATCGCTGGTCATCATTGAGTTCAGAAATATCTGTATAGGTAGTATCTTTTTCATCACTTTTGTAAACAAGGTAGTGATGATGTCCTTTACTGGCTATCTGGGGCAAATGAGTTATATTGATGACCTGCATGTTATTTGCCATTTGCTCCATAATGGTTCCCATTTTATCGGCAATATCTCCTGATGTTCCACTGTCAATTTCATCAAAAATAATTGTCGGAAGAGCCGTTTTCTCTGCAATTAATGCCTTTAATGTTAGCATTAACCTTGACAATTCACCGCCGGACGCAACTTTTGCAATATCTTCAGGTGAAACGTTCTTATTTGCTGAGAAAAGAAATTGAATGTTGTCTTTTCCGTAAGGGGTATACTCTTGAGTTTTTTCATGATTAATTTCAAAAGTTGCATTAGGAATTCCAAGATCCTTTAGCATGGAAGTAATTCTTTTCTTGAGAGAAGAAAAATTCTGTTTTCTTTTGTTTGTTAGATCAGCAGCCAGTTTACCAAGTTTTTCTTCTTCCTTGTTTAATTCTTTTTGTAATTCTTCCAGTTCAAAATCAGAATTATTAATGCCATCGATTTTCTTTTCAAGTTCCTGTTTTACGTTAATCAGCTCTTCAACAGTTGATACATTATGTTTATGTTCCAGGTCATAAATGTCATCAAGTCTCTGGCGGATAAACTCAAGTCTTTCCGGGTCGTACTCAACAGACTCATTCATCATTTCTATCTCCCCGGCTAAATCCTGAAGTTCAATGTAAACCGATTCTAATCTGCTATTCACATCTTTTACTTTAGGGAAGTATTCCACTATTTTTTTTATGTTGTCAACTGCCTCTTTTAATTGAGAAAGAATTGAGACTTCTTCATTGTTCAATAGTTGTTGAGCCGAGGAAAGGTTATATTTAATATCTTCAGTATGATTTAACGTCTCTGATTCATTTTCCAGTTCATCCTGTTCTCCTTCTACCAGGTTTAATTTCTCAATCATATCAAACTGGTACTGAAAATAATCAAGATCGTTTTTATTTTTCTCTGCTAATTCATTTCTTTCCCTGTATCTTCTTTGTAACTCCTTGTAAATTTTATAATGTCGCTGATAATCTTCAAGTAAGTCTTTGGTTGAGGAATAAGAATCAACCACATTTAACTGAAAAATGTTATCCTGTAAGAACAAATTATGATGTTGTGAATGAATATCCACAAGATAATCGCCAATTTCCTTCAGCAACTTAACATTCACAGGCGTATCATTCACAAAAGCCCTTGATTTTCCTTTGTTATTAATTTCTCTCCTGATGATAGTCTCATCATCATAATCAATATCGTTATTTTCAAAAAAACCATTGAGTTTATATTGTTTAATAAAGAAGTGAGCTTCAATCACACATTTTTCAGAAGTATTTTTAAGCATACTTGTATCTGCACGATTACCAAGGATTAAGGAGAGCGCTCCGATGAGTATTGACTTTCCTGCCCCTGTTTCTCCTGTTATTGTGAGAAAGCCAGGATAAAAGTCAATATCGATGTTATCGATAAGCGCATAATTTTTTATTTTCAATCTTTGCAGCATGGTGCCTTAAAAAAGTAAGAACAAAATGTAAATTTCCTGTAAAATTAACAATAAATAACTAAGTAAAAATAATTTCTGAAATATGCTCTGTTATTTTGTAATTTTTTCATATTTATCCGAATGTGAGGGATCAATTTCTGCGAGCATTTCAGCCACGCGATCTGCTTCACTAGCAGAACCTTCGGAGTAAATATTGACAAATTCATCTGATTTGGCTTCAATCATTAATTTTAGAAAAAACAGGTAAGAATCAGGTTTTTCTCTGTGTACATCTCTTAATAATTCAACAGATTGCGCTATCTCCGATCTTGCTTTAGACGGTTCGTCAAACATCTGATCCAATCCATCCCTGTGGTATTCATATAAAAACCTTCTCACCTTTTTGTATTCATCATTTAGTATATTCTGGACAAGCCAGTACCTGTTTTTTCTGTCTTCAAATGCTTTCCACCCTTTATATCTTGAACTTTGTGCATTACTCACTATTTGCTGGGCTTTTTGATAAAACTCTTTGCCTCCGAATAATGAAAAAGAATCATAGTCCAGACCAATAATCAGATAGGCATAATAGGCCAGTATTGAAGTGAGGTTATCCTTATGTGTTGCCAGATCAAACTCCAGGGGTTCTCCTTGCGTATAACGGAAGGTCAAATCATTATCCTTATAATTAATCATTGAACTATTATAAGATGAATTAAAAACAGGTCTCCTTGAACTCACCTGAATGTATCCTTTAAATTCATCACCAGATCTTTGCTGGATATTTATCAGCATTTTACATTCAATCCGTTCCTCATTTGAAAACTTATCTTCTGTCCATATACGGGTATTCAGAAATTCATAAACCTGATCCTGCAATTCACGGAATACTTCTCTGTTAGTACCCTGAATTTTACTGGAAATAACCTGAACATTGCAGTTTAATTCCTGAGCCGTAAGCACTGAAGTCAGGAATAAAAACAATGCAATTACAAATAATGGTTTAAATTTAGTGTTCATTATAAAAATCAATTATTTTATGAACAATATCTTTAGCAACTTCTTTCTTATGTTTTAACTGAAAATTTTCCTGATTATTATCTTTATCGATAATTGTTATTTTATTTGTATCGTGTTGAAATCCCGCACCTTCTTCTTTAAGTGAATTTAAGATGATAAAATCGAGGTTCTTTTTTGCTATTTTCTTTTTTGCATTTTCTATTTCATTCTGTGTTTCGAGGGCAAAACCTACCAATAGTTGATTATCTTTCTTTATTTCTCCAAGATATCCGGCTATATCTTTTGTGGGTTCCAATTCGATATACCAATCCTGTTTTCCTCTTTTTACCTTCTGATTATAAGATTCTTTGGGTTTAAAGTCACCAACCGCGGCACTTAGAATGGCACCATCAGATTTCTTAAAAAGTTCTTTAGCTGTGGAGAACATTTCTTGCGTTGTTTTTACCGGTATAAGTGAAATATTCGGATTTGTAACCTGTAAATTTGAAGGACCGAGAATCAGATCAACTTTTGCTCCTGAATCTGCAAGTTCTTCGGCGATAGCAAGACCCATTTTCCCGGATGAATAATTTCCAATATATCTGACCGGGTCTATAGGTTCATATGTTGGTCCGGCTGTTACTAAGAATTGTTTATTCCGAAGTTTTTTTTTTGAAGAAAAATAGTCTGTAATTTTCTTTACCAGGACTTCCGGTTCTTCCATACGACCCTTTCCGGATAAGCCGCTTGCAAGTTCACCGGAGGCCGGTTCTATAATTATATTTCCGTAAGATCTGAGAACATCAATATTTTTAAGATTGGCGGGGTGCTGATACATATCCAGGTCCATGGCAGGTGCAACCATCACATTACATTTGGCGGACAAATATGTAGTCAACAATAAATTATCGGCAATACCATTCGCCATTTTGCCCATAGTATTAGCAGTTGCAGGGGCAATGATATAGAGATCTGCCCATTCACCTAAATCGACGTGGCTATTCCAATTGCCATTTTCCGGATCAAAAAAATCTACCAGGATAGGATTTTTTGATAAGGTTGCCATTGTTAAAGGGGTGATAAACTCTTTGGCGTACTCTGTCATAAGAACCTGAACACTGGCCCCTTGTTTAACCAGCAATCTTACAAGCATAGCAGCCTTATAAGCTGCTATACTACCAGTAATTCCCAGTAAAATATTTTTATCCTTTAAATCCATTATTATTACTCCTCTTCTCTTGGACTCGTATTTTCATATCCGGTTTGAGGATTTCGGAAATAAATTTTTCCTTCCAGGTATTCCTGTAGTGCAATTAAAGTTGGCTTAGGTAATCGCTCATAAAACTTAGAAATTTCGATTTGTTCCTTATTCTCGAATATTTCTTCCAGGTTATCTGTGTATGAAGCGAATTCTTCTAATTTTGAACTAAGCTCTTCTTTCAATTCAGCAGCAATTTGATTTGCTCTTTTTGAAATAATGACTGTTGCCTCATATATGTTACCAACACCTTCTTCAAGTTGTTTCACATCTCTGGTAACTGTGGTATCTGACGCATTTGTTTTTTTATAATCCATCGTTCCTAATTTTTCAAGTTCTTTTGTGTTTTTTCAAAAATCTTTTCAGCATCGTCCTTATATTCGCTTTCAGGAAATTCACTAACAAAAGTATAGTATTCATCTAAAGTCTCCTGAAAACGTTCTTCTTCCTTTTCTTTAATACTTCTTGAAGCATAAGTAAACTTTGATTGTAAAAGATAATATTTAATCTTTTCTCTGTATTTTGAATTCGGAAATTGTTGAAGAGAATTTTCAAAAGCTACAATAGCAGCTTTATAATCTTCCATATCATAATACAATTTCGCACCTAAATAATCTTTTTTTGCCAGTTTATTTCTCAACTCAATAATTATATCATTTGCCTGGCTTACCTTAGGATTATTCGGGTGTCTCTGAATAAATAATCTAAATCCTGTTATTGCCTTTTTCGTGTTCGATTGATCCAGTTCAGGCCGTGGTGAAAGCTGGTAATCACAGTAAGCTGTCATAAATTCAGCATTTTGAGCCCATTTGTGATTTCCAAACGTTCTGTAAAATTCCTTAAAATGATGACCACCAAGGATGTAATCACCCACCTCGTAATAACAATTAGCCAGATAGTAAAGTACAGTATCGGCTCTGTCAGTAGCTTTCATTACAGGATTAAGCTGCTCCAGCAATCCTATGGCACGACTAAAATCCTCTTCCTGATAATACTCAATTGCCTTCCTGTATTTTAATCTGTAATCACTGCTTTTTAGTAACTTCTCATATTTACAGGAAGCTAACACACCCACTATCAGGGCTATAATGATTAATATAAACGACTTTTTTGTAAACATGCTGCAAAAGTAATTTTTTTTTATCAATTTTCTAAAATAAATGAGGTTAAAACGAGAGAGTTTTATAAAATATTTTAACTCATTTGAAAATTATCAAAAAAAACATACTTTTGTCTCCCTAAAGAAGATAGTTAACTTAAAAACTTACAGTCGTGGATTTATTCAAGAAAATAGAAAAAGACAAGGGACCTCTCGGGCAATATATGGAAGAAGCCCATGGATATTTTGCTTTCCCGAAACTAGAAGGAGAGATAGACCCCAGAATGAAATTTAGAGGCAAAGAGGTATTAAACTGGAGTTTGAACAATTATATTGGTTTGGCTAATCATCCTGAGGTAAGAAAGGCAGATGCAGAAGCTGCCAAAGATTACGGGATGGCTTATCCAATGGGGGCAAGAATGATGTCCGGGCAAACCAGCAAGCATGAAGAACTGGAAAACAACCTGGCTGATTTTGTGAACAAAGAAGATGCATTTCTACTTAACTACGGATACCAGGGAATGCTCTCAATCATTGATGCTTTAGTAAACAGGAATGATGTGATTGTTTATGATTCTGAATCTCACGCATGTATTCTTGATGGACTCAGATTGCACATGGGTAAAAGATATGTTTTCCCGCATAACAATATTGAAAACCTTGAAAAACAATTACAAAGAGCCACAAAACTTGCAGAAAAGAATTGTGGGGGTATTCTCGTGATTACTGAAGGTGTCTTTGGTATGGCCGGAGATTTAGGAAAGCTTGATGAGATTGTAAAATTAAAAGAAAAATATGAATTCCGCCTGCTGGTTGATGATGCCCACGGGTTTGGTACTATGGGAAAAACAGGTGCCGGTACAGGAGAACATTTCGGTATTCAGGATCAGATAGATGTTTATTTTGGAACATTTGCCAAAGCCATGGCAGGTATTGGAGCTTTTGTAGCTTCTGATGAATACATAGTTAATTATCTGAGATACAACATGCGTTCTCAGACATTTGCAAAATCACTCCCTATGCCAATGGTAATTGGAGCTTTAAAAAGGCTGGAACTGCTGAAAAATGAACCAGGTTTGCGCGAACAACTATGGAAAGTAGTAAATGCGCTTCAAAAAGGATTAAGAGATGCCGGATTTAACCTGGGTGTTACTGAATCGCCGGTAACTCCTGTATACTTATCGGGTAGCGTACCCGAAGGTACTAATATAACAATGGATCTGAGGGAAAACTACAATCTGTTCTGTTCTATTGTTGCTTATCCGGTAATTCCTAAGGGTGAACTTTTATTAAGATTAATACCTACAGCAAGTCATACACTGGAAGATGTTGACTATACCATTAAAGCTTTTAAAGAGGTTCACAAAAAATTAAAGAACGGAGATTACAAAGCGGAGCATATTGCAAAAGTAAGCTAAAACTTTAAGAAGTAAAAAATATAAAAGAAACCGCTCTGTGTTACAGGGCGGTTTTTTTTATACAAACTGAAGAATCTGACTTTTTAAAGGTGTTAAAAGAATAATTAAAACAACCAGATCAAAAAGTGCTCCCAGTTTGGCTCCCGGAGGCACAGATTTCAATCCTGGAATAATAGACACCAAAGAAAAAATAACTCCCACCATTAATACTTTATGCCACCATAAAAGTCCAATTAACAGGACAACTCCGGAGAAAACCAATAGTATCATGCTAATAAACCAAAAAACACCAAAAATTTTTCCTGAATAACCACGCAGGTAAAGTTTACCGGAAAAGATCAAGTTTCTATCCTGGAACCCAACGTCAAGATTTGTCCAGGTTGCCATGAAACCAGACAAATGGGCCAGTCCATGAAGAATAAGAATAATTGAGAATGCAATTTTCATAAACCTTTTTAAATCCAAGATACAAAAATATATGTTAACTTTTTACACAAAAAAATGGCCCCTTGGATTGGGGCCATTTCATCTGTTAATTTATGTTGTTTAAGAAGTATCTATCAATGTTTCCTGATCATATTTATTTATTACTTTCAATATCATCCAGCTCTTTAGCAGAAAGGTACCTTTCAGCATCGAGGGCAGCTTTACAGCCCGAGCCTGCAGCTGTAACTGCCTGCCTGTAGGTAGAGTCCTGCACATCTCCACATGCAAAAACACCGTTCAGGTTAGTTTTTGAGGTGCCGGCTTCTGTATTAATATAACCCACATCATCCATATCAAGATAGCCTTTAAAAATATCTGAATTGGGTTTATGACCAATTGCAACGAAGAAACCTGTAACATCAACAGTATACTCTTCTCCATTATTTTTTACAAGTCTGACACCCGTTACTCCTTCTTCGTCGCCCAAAACTTCCTTGGTTTGAGATTCCCAAAGAACCTCGATATTATCTGTATTAAATATTCGTTTTTGCATAATCTTTGAGGCGCGTAACTCATCTCTTCTGTGAATCAGGTAAACCTTTTTACAGATTCCTGCAAGGTAGAGAGCTTCTTCAGCGGCAGTATCTCCTCCACCCACAACAGCAACGTCCTGGTTTTTGTAGAAAAACCCATCACAGGTTGCACAAGCGGAAACTCCCATTCCTTTAAATTTATCTTCAGACTCAAGGCCAAGATATTTAGCAGAAGCACCAGTTGCGATTATTAATGCATCAGCTTCTATTTTTTTCTTATCATCAATAGTAATTTTATAAGGCTGTTTAGAAAGATCAGCAGCAGTAGCAAGGCCAAACCTTACATCGGTTCCAAAACGTTCCGCTTGCTTTTTAAAATCTTCCATCATTTCCGGACCTTTGATTCCTTCGGGATAACCAGGATAATTTTCAACATCGGTAGTGGTCGTAAGCTGTCCTCCGGGTTCCATTCCTTCGTACATAACAGGATTCAGATTAGCCCTGGCGGCGTAGATAGCAGCAGTATAACCTGCAGGACCTGAGCCAATAATAAGTAATTTTACTTTTTCAACTTCTTTATTAACGTCTTCTACATTTTTACTTTCATCCTGGTTTTCCATTTGTTTAAATAACGCCATAGTATTCTGATTTTTTGTTTATTATTCTTATAACTAAATATCTATATAATTTTATATAAAACGAGGTCAAATTTACAATAAATATACCAAATTAAATGGCATGAAAATTTTGCATAATAACTTTTGTTGTGTATTTTTGTTCAGCTATTCGGGATGTAGCTCAGCACGGTTAGAGTACTCGTCTGGGGGGCGAGGGGCCGCCAGTTCAAATCTGGCCATCCCGACAAAAAAACAAGCCACCTTGTCCGGGTGGCTTTTCTTTTGTCATTTTGGCATTAAAGCAATTAAAAAGTAATAACTTTATATTCTTTTTTAATATACTCAGTTAAAGGCTTACCCATATATTTCACATCCACACCCAGTTTTTTTAACTTTTCAGTAACACCATACTGATCTGAACATGCCTTACAAGCTTCTAGTTTAATTCCTTCGGTTTTCATTTTTCTGAGCGTTTTCTGAAGATCTTTGTTGTCAGCAAGTAATTTTGATGAAGGTCCCCAGATGATAAAGGTAATTTTATCCCACCATTCATATTTTTTGGCATTATAAACATACATAAATACCATTTTCTTAGCTACTTCGAGATCACCACTTGTCCATAAGACTATAAGTTCAGGAGCTTTGTTATCGACAGAGTCATTTTGCTCATTCATATCCAATGGTTTACAGGCCTGAACAACATTGAATATACCCATAAAGAATATTAACAACCACAAATTTTTAAATATATTTTTCATAGCAAACGGTTTAAGATAAAAATCCCGGCCATAGAGACCGGGATATAATTATCTTTGGTTTAATTTAAATTGATTATTTTTCTTCCCATTCAAAATCTTTCTTATAATCGTTATCTTCTTTAAGAAAGTCAATAAATGCATCTTCCACATCATCTTTTGAAAGATTGGTTTCTTTTGTTGTAAAATATCCATCGGCATCTCTGTATTCCATTAAATAGCCATCTTCTGTTACAGCTGCCTGTATAAATCTTCCGGTTTTGCTTAGCACTATGGTTGGATTTTTATCGCTAAGTTTATCCAGGGCATCCTTAATATCTCCTTTATCCACATCCTTCATAACTTCTCCACTGGCTAACTGAATCCTGTAGCTCATTGCTTCTTTCATTGCTTCTGCAGCTTTTTCTGATTCTTTAGCCATCTCCTTTGTCATTTCCTCTGCTGCTTTTTCATAATCTTTTGCCATTTTTTCTGCTGCCTTCTGATATTCTCTCATATTTTTGGAGTCAAAACCATATTTCTTGGCCATTCGATTACCCACATTTCTTGTTGCAAGTCCAATAATCATGAAAACAAGAAGAATTGCAGCCAAGATATATGAAACAACTTTAGCTGTTTCTACTTTTCCATTCAGTGAATTTACAACGGCATTGTAAAGCATCCATACTCCATATACATTTACTGCCAGAATAATTATTGAATGCAGAGTAGGTGAAATCGCCTGGAAAAATCCAAGAAATGCGGAAATTGGTAAAATAACCATTAATGAAGCAGATACACGCGTATTGGCCTCAAAATCGTTATTCCCATTACAAATAGAAGAAACGACTAAAATAATGATTGCGCCAATAAACAAACCAATAACTGCACCAATTATGGAAAAGAAAAAGGCGCCAATGCCTGCAGCACCACCTAAAATTCCACCGCCTAATAAAGTTAGTCCTGTTACACTCCAGATAAGCTTAAATAAACCTGCAACAGCTCCATAAATTAATGCCTTAATAATTGGAACTACATAGCCTCCTTTAACATTAAAGGATTTAAAATATTCTTTTGGATTTAAAAGAACATTTTTTGAATCTTGTAAGAATTTTGAAAAATCAAATTTTTCTTCTTGATTGGTTTCCTGTGCCATAGTATTAAAATTTTAAATTTGGGTAACAAAGAATAATTGAATAAACACTCTAAATGTATTAAAAAACAACAATAGAAACAATTAAAAAAAGAAAAAACACAGATGTTTTTACTAATATTCTGATAAAATTTCTGCCAGGGCTTTTTTCATATCTTCCAGATTATCAGACCCTCCATTACCCGAATGATTGGTTTTTATATCGGAAAAATTTACAGGATCAAAAAGCCTGTGTGCCCTGATCAAACCCGATTCCTTATTCCAGGCCATCAGTGATAAAATATAAGGTTGAAGTTTATTATTAACTACAAACTGAAATTTAAGTTTTAGTTCCTGGACAATCATCATCTCAGATTTTCCTTTAATACTGATAGTTCCGTTGCGCATTTCTTTTTGATAATTATTATCCGGTTCAATTGATACTTCCTCAATATCCTCTACATTTATCACCTGAAGCCAATAGTTTAACTGATCAGTAGGGTAATCTGACAAATTCTCAATATTAACTTCAACCGTGTTAAAGGTTTCGGCATTTCCACGCGAGAGATTCAAATCCAGGTTTAGCCTGGGCTTCTTATTTTTCATGAAAAGAGCCTCAACAACAGAATGAGGTGCAGGCCTTGCAGCATCCTGAACTCTGATATAATATTTGCCGGTTTCGATACACTGATGAGGAGGATTAAGGCTTTGAGGTATATCTATTACATAAATGGTTCCACCTCCATTTTCAAATTGTTTGACTTTGAGGTTTTCAGGGGGAGGTGTAATATTGGCTGATATCATGCTCATAAGCCATTCCTTATCTTTAAAATGTGTGGGGATCATCTTACCCTGGCATCTGCGTTTTTCTGATTTCCCGGAGGAATACTTATCTTCTTCGGGTGACCCGGCAATAATCAATCCTCCTTCAGTATTCAGGAATGCACTAATTTCTTTATACAGGCTGCTTATTTTAACTTTTCCGCTTTTAAATTCGAGAATTGAATTTTCTGCCCGGGGGTCCAGAAAAAAATTCTCAAGATCCCTGAGAGTTAAGGCTTCAACATCTTTTCCCAATATTTGAGCCGAATAATACATAAACCCCATTTTATGTGAACAAGTTAAAAATATCTGAGTATTTCTGAAAATATTTTATATATAATATTATGAATAAACTGTTCTACTAAGCAACTTATTGTCAGTACAAAATTAATTATTTAAACAAAATAATGTATATATAAAACAAATTTTCAATTCATGAGTTAAACGTAATAAATGTCATATAATAATAATTATTAATAGCAAAACAATAATTTTGTAGAATAAGATAATAATTTTTTATTGTAATTATTCCAGCAAATATCAACCAGATAAAATGCCTGACAGTAATAATCATATACACAACAAGAGTACGAGAAACTTAAGACTTGCATTTTTCCTTAATTTAGGATTTACATTGCTTGAGATTGTGGGTGGAATGTATGTTAACAGTGTAGCTATTTTGTCAGATGCTTTGCATGACCTGGGAGATTCTCTTTCCCTGGGCATTGCCTGGCACCTGGATAAAAAATCCCGTAAGGCGTCAACTCAGAAATTTTCATTTGGTTACCAGAGATTTTCGGTTCTGGGGGCCTTAATAAACAGTGTTGTGCTCATTGCAGGTTCCATATTCATTCTTTCTGAAGTTACCGAAAGAATTATGCACCCGGAAGAAACAAAAGCTGAAGGAATGTTGATTTTTGCCCTTGTTGGGATCCTGGTAAACGGATATGCCGTTCTTAAAATGAGACGGGGCAAGACCTTAAATGAACGTGTGGTTGCCTGGCATTTACTTGAGGATGTACTGGGCTGGATAGCTGTATTAATTATCAGTATTGTTCTGCTTTTCACAGATCTTTATATTCTTGATCCTATTCTATCTGCACTAATTACACTTTATGTATTGTTTAACATCCTTAAAAAATTACGGGAGACATTTCTCATTTTCCTGCAAGGTGTTCCTGCAGACATTAATTTAACAGAAATTGAAAAGAAACTCCTTGCGATTGATAAGATAGACTCGCTGCATCATGTCCATACCTGGACGCTTGATGGAGAAAATCATGTTTTTACCGCTCATGTAAAAATAGAAGATGTACACACTTTCAAGGAAATAGTTGATATAAAAAAATGTATTAAATCTGTTATTCAGAAGTATCCTTTTAGTCACTATACTATTGAGATTGAACTTAATGAAGAAGGATGTGAACTGGATGATGGTTAAGGTTTTAAGATTTAACTGTTTGGTATTCTTTATTTCTGTTCAGGGTCTGCTGAAAAACACAAAATAAACTCATAATGAAGACTATACAAATTTTTAATATTTGCATAATGCAAGTCTTTTACTAATATTGGCTAAAAAAATTGCATTTTTTACCGATTAGTATTCTACCATATAAAATAAATTATTTTGTTAGCCTTTAGCGCATCATCTACTTCGTTGGCTTCAGCTTGCAGTATTAATATACAGCTTCGCTTCGCCGGCTTGTATATGATGCACTACAGACTATTTCAGCAAACCCTGTTTGATGTCTTTTTTAGATAAAATTTCAGCCATAAGAATGTCAGGGTACCGGTTAAAATATTAGCCAGAAAAGCGGCCCAGAATACCCCTGTAAGATTCCAGTAAATTGAAGCCAGCCATGCGAGTGGAACGTACAGTCCAAACATTCTGAGGGCCGTTAACCCGGCCGATGGCAGGGGTTTATTAATTCCATTAAAAACATTGATTCCGACCATCAGAATACCCTGAAATCCGTAGCTAAAGGATACAATAAGCAAATAGTCTGCAGTAATCCGTATTACCTTTCCATTATCACTGAAAACAGAAGAAATCGGCTCTGCCCAAAGCTGTGCAACCAGGAAAAGCAACAAACCCCAACCTAAAGCAAAAGCAGTTCCAATGTTAAATCCATTCATCAATCGTTTAACTTTTCCTTTTCCCCAGTTTTGCCCTGCATAAATAATCATCACAGAACCAAGCGCATTTACCAGGATGAGAGAAAACATCTCCATACGGGAAACCACGCCAAAAGCGGCTACAGCTTCTTCTCCAAACTTAGCTATAATCCTTGTTACAATACCTATTGAAAGAGGCGTAATTAGTATACTTGCTGTGGCCGGGCCAGCAATGTAAAGAATCTTTCTCCATGTACGAAGTATTTCTTTTATCCGCGGTAAGAAAACGGTTAGTAATTTTTCTCTTCTGATTAAAACATAAAGAGTAAGTACAAGTCCTACTCCCCTGCCCACGACAGTAGCAATAGCTGCTCCCTTCATTGATAATGCAGGAAATGGACCATAACCAAGAATTAAAAAAGGGTCAAGAATAATATTCGTCACTGCAGAGGCAGTCATAAACATCCCCGGTGTAAAAGTGTCGCCTGTAGCCCGGATAATATTGTTTCCAACCATAGGAACTACAACAAAGATCATCCCCCAATACCAAATGCTCATGTAATCATAAATCAAGGGGATCACATCTGCAGAAGCTCCTAAAGCACGAAACAAAGGTTTTATGGTAAGTTGTCCAACAGTAACCATAACCACAATAATGGTTAATCCGAGCAATAATGCTTCCGATGCATATATTTTAAGAGTGGAGTGTGGTTTCGTAACAATTGATCGTGAAATTAAGGAAGATGTTCCAATGCCTACACCCAATGCCAGGCTTGAAACAACCATAACCACAGGAAAAGTAAAACCCATTGCTGCTAATTCATCAACACCTACTTTCCCAATAAAATAAGTATCAGCCAGGTTGAACATAACCATCCCCAGCATACCTAAAACCATTGGCCAGGTGAGTTTCATCAGCAAAGGAGTTATAGGCCCCTCTGTTAAATCTCTTTGTTTAGCTTTCATTCTTTTCCTTCATTTGCAAGTATTCCATTGAATTTTCAATCATCCTGTTTAATAAATTAAAAGCTATTTTCTTTTCATCTTCAGTAAAATCATTTGTCAAAATACTGGTCCACTCCTTAAAAATTTCTTTCAGTTCAGGGAGTAAATTCCTGGTTTTATCCGTTATGAGAAGCCAACTGGAACGTTTATCATGGCTATCCTGCTTTTTCAGAATAAAACCGTTTTTTTCAAGACTCCTTGTAAGGGTAGAAGTAGTTCCTTTATCCAGTTGAAAATAATTACATATCTGGTGCTGAGTCACCTCTCCTTTTTTTACAACATACATCAGAACAGGAATCTGCCCATGCCCCAGTCCATAAGGACCGGTTTTCTTATGGAAGTACATGGTACCCTGACGATATAAAATGGAAATCAGTCTGCCAAATGATTTACTTTTCTGCATAATTAATTTATTCCTTTGTTTAAAATAATAAAAAGAGGTAAAGTTGAAAAAAAATAGTTGGAATCCCAACTAAATTTATATTATTTAAGGTTGTCCGAATACACTGAAATATTCTATCAGACAACCTTAAAAAACTAATAATTATTTATCTTTTTGAATGAGTTCAATATCGGCATTTATTTTTACTTCTCTGCCCACGATTAAACCTTTTCCAAAAGACCGGTCCCAGTCAATGTTATAATCAAACCGATCAATGGTATGAGTTACTTTAAATCCTGCTCTTGTAGCTCCCATGGCTTTCACAGTTCCCATATACTTAACATCCATCTCAACTTTCCGGGTTACATCCTTCATTGTTAACTTACCGGTAAGTTTATAGTTATCCTCTTTGACTTTGTCAAGCGATTCACCAACAAATGTGATTTCAGGATATTTTGAAGCATTAAAAAAATCCTCTCCCAACAAATGTTTATCTCTTTTTTGGTTATCGGTATCAATACTATTTACCTTGATGCTAACCTTTATCTCAGCGTCGGTGAAATTCTCTTTACCCGATTTAATGGCTCCGCTGAAATCTTTAAACTGTCCGGTTACCTCAGAAATTTTCATGTGCGTGGACACAAACTGAATTTTTGAATGTGCTTTATCAAATTTCCACTCGGTCTTTTGGCCGAAAGCAATTCCTGTTATCATAAGGAATGAGACGATTAATAATAATTTTCTGTTTTTCATAGTTTATAATTTTAAAGTTTATTATCAACATGTTAAAAAACATGACAAAAATCATGTTTAATTGTTCATTACAAAAAAATTAATATAAACTATTGTAATACAGGTAATTTATTAATAAAACATCCCGGGTAACCAGAGAACCAGTCTCATGAATGAATGATATGGTGGCAAATGCATTCACTCCCCATTCTCATGCGGTAGCGGAAAGTTTGGGCAAGCTGAAGGTAATCCAAACAGAAGATTATCTGTAAAATTGAACACATTTAATAAGTATTATAATCTAATACCCATTAAAATAACATCATCTACCTGGAAATTGGTCCCTTTCCATTCTTCAAAATTGTGGTTTAAAATTCGCAGTTGCTCCTCCATGCTTCTGTCGTAAATATCCTGAAGCAGGTTTAAAAGAGCTTTTTTCTTAAATTTTTTGCCTTTAGGCCCCCCGAATTGGTCTACATAGCCATCAGAAAAGATATAAAAAGTATCTCCGGGTTTTACTTCTATCCTCTGGTTAGTAAAAGAATCTCTTTCACTGAGAAAAACTCCTACCGGCATTCGGTCGGCCTTTATTTCGTGCATCTGATCATCCCGGAAAAGAATCATTGGATTATAAGCACCGGCAAAATCAACTATATTTTTCTTTTTATCAATAATGCATAAACCCATATCCATTCCATCTTTTGTTCCTCTGGAAATATTTTCCTGGTGAAGTGACTTCTTAACCTTAGCACGAAGGTTGTTCAAGATATCAGCAGCGTTGTAGACACTATTTTTATCATGACTAACGATCTCATTCAGAAAAGAGATACCCAACATACTCATGAATGCACCCGGAACTCCATGTCCTGTACAATCTGCAGCTGTAACGTAAATTTTATGATCTTTTCGGTAAATCCAGTAAAAATCTCCACTTACAATATCTCGTGGTTTATATAGAATAAAATGGTCCTGAAAAGCTTTATAGAAATGATCTTTCAGAGGCAGCAAAGCATTTTGGATTCGGCTTGCATATTCAATACTATCGGTAATTTCCTTATTTTTTCTTTGAACCTGGTTTTTTGTTTCCAGTATTTGATCTCTTTGTGTCTCTATCTCGTATTTCTGTTCCTCAATGGTTGCAGTCCTCTCTTTTACCTTTCTCTCAAGGATTCTTTTATCATGCATTAGTTTCCTTTCACGGAGTTTTATAAAAACCACAATAAGCAAAACTAGTCCAACTCCGGCTATAACATAAAAAATGGGGGTTTCTGTAAAAGGAGGAGGAACCTCAAAATGGACTGCTTCTGCTTCACTCACCTGTCCCCAGAGATTTCTGGCTCTTGCTTTAATTGTATATTTACCTTTTCTTGTAAAAATTTTTATTTCCGGGTCTTCGGTCCAGTCCGACCAATCATCCATCATACCTTGAATCTTGTATTGATAGTGTACTGAATTATCTCTTAAGAAATCTGGTGCAGACATTCTGAAAGATAGGCCAATACTTTCCTTATAAACTTTAAAATCCTTTAATCTGGTATAATCTTTATCATTCTTTTTTATATGAGAATAAAACAAATTAAAATTTTTGTATTCAGGTATTTCTTTATTTAAATCAATGCTAAAAATATTATTATAATCAACGACATACATTAAATTACTTGTATCCATATAAATATTTTTCACTCCATCAAAAAGACGGAGGTAACTCTCTATTTTCTGCTTATTCTCAATATGATCATTCAGAACATTCCACTTTCTACCGTCATACAACCATGTGAGGTTCTTCTGGTTAAAAATATAGTTGAAATCTTCAAATGCTGAGTTTTTTTCAGTAAGGCTACTATCAACAAAAAAAGAAGTTTTCTGCTCATCATAAACAAAAATATTTGAGGATGAAAAAAGATATGTTTTATTGTCTATAATGTCAGTATAGTAACGTTTCGGATAATCAGAGCCTATCTCTTTCTTTGATATTGTATATTGATTGTTTGTTTCCTCTTTTTCTATTTTATAAACACAATTGTCTCCACCAGCCCATAATATATTTCTATTATTATTGTATGATAATGAATAGACAGGCTCATTAAAATCCTTAATAAAAGATTTTGTATTCCATTGATCATCATCGTATTTAATCCTAAACATCCCTTTCCGGGTAGCAACCATAAAGTCATTATGATTATATGGAATAATCTGATAGATGTAATTCCCTTCCATTACAGGATTAACATTATTAAGGGTATCTACATGGTAAACTCCATAATTTGTCCCTGCCAGAAGATGATTATTCTGAAGTACCAAATGCTCGCATTTGCCATCAATACCTTCTATTTTTTTATACTTATGAGAAACAGACTTAAGTTCCCTGATTTTTCTTGTCCGATAACTCACTCTTTTTCTTGTTTGTATTTTCTCTTCCTGCTGATCATCCTCATCCCCAGATTTAAAAATTTTATTAAAAAACCTTTTCAATTTGCTTGTATCTTTTTCTTCCTTTTTCTCCACTTTCTCTTGCCGCACAGGTTCTTCAACTTCTACAGTTATTTTTTTCTCTTCAAATTCTTTTTCTTTCATTAAATAATACACTCCCTCTCCTGTAGCAACATAGATATTACCAGCCATTTCAATTACATTATTAACCTTTCCTTCCAGACCAGGATAAACAGTAAAGTTCCTCACCGGTAATCTTAGGGGTACTCTTGAAACTCCACTCCCATGGCTAACCCAAAGGCCATTGTTGTTATCAAGGCCAAGACAAAAAACTTCATTATCGGGTAAGCCTGTTTGATAGTTAATAATGTGTTCAATTATATTTGTCTGCTTATTCATAATAACCACTCCGCTGGAAAGAGTAGCTAAAGCAAAGCTGGTATCTGACAGAGAGATTGCTCCCGAAATTAAACTTTCCTGAAGGTAATCATTATGATCTATCTGATAGTTATAAAATTTCATCCCATCAAAGAGATAGAGCTCGTTGTCATCGGTTCCCAGGAGAATCCGGTTTTTGCTATAGGGAATATCAAAAATAATTTCGTTGTGTTTTATATAAAATCCACTAACAATTGGAAATAACGTATCTGATTGGAGACGGTGCAAACCAGAATTCCAGACGTTAACAAAAACATGATCCTTGTTATGAATAATTCCGGTAAAAGGTGAGTTTTCTTTGGCATACCATCTTTTTCTATGTTCCATCTTTTCAGGATCAAAACGAGCAAAGTACTTATCACTCATGAAATAAATAACAGAATCAGCATCTTCAATTTGCATAAACTCTCCTGGAGTTATCGTATCATTGGCCAGTGAAAAGTATTGATAAAACCCTTTTTTGTTCCTTTCCAGGTAACCATAATCGGCATTACAGCCTACAAAAATTCTTTCGGTGGAAGGGTGTTTATGTAACTTATAAGGCATTGAAGGTGTTTTGATTAGCTCCCAGGTTTCTCCATCATAGATCAAGATACCTTTTCGATTGGCAAAAAACATATTGTTATATTTATCCTGTGCTACAGACCAGTTGGTGTATCTACTGCTCTTTTCTTCATCAATGGAAGTCAAAAACAAACTTCCATCCTGGGCAGACATATTAAAAGCAGACAATAAAAAAAAGAAAAGAAAAAGTGGATAAAGCTTTTGAAATATCATTAATCTGTGATTCATAAGAAAATAATAGTTGACAATTTACCAAAAAAAAAGATAATTGAAAAGCAATCCCCCAGAATAAAAGTAAAATTTGCTTTAATTAATCTTTTAAAGAATCTTTCTTGTTCTTTCTCTTAAATAGCTTAAAAATTTTCTTAAAAACTCCTTTTTTTTCTTTTTTCTCCTTTTTATTTTTCTTAAAAAGGTCTATATTAAATAACTTTTCAATTAATCCCGGAGCCTTTTCGCGGTAGTCTAAACAATTATACCGGGAGGTATCAATTTCAGAAAATTTAAATCTGCCAAAATATTCCGGATCTTTTTTGCTTAAGTCTTCAAGAAAATATCCTGTTATGGGTAATGCTGTTGCAGCTCCCTGCCCATACCAAATATTTCTGAAATGTATTTCGGGAGAATCAGCACCTACCCAACAAGCCAAAACAATTTTCGGATTATATCCAACAAACCAGCCATCAGCATGGTTTTGTGTTGTTCCTGTTTTACCTGCAATATCTCCGGGAAAATTAAAATTTTTTATTAAAGAACTCCCCGTTCCTCTTTTCGTAACGTTATTTAGCATCATAGTCATCTGCTCAACCATTTCCGGCGGTAAAATACGGTTGGAAGAATCTACTTTTATAAATCGTTCCAATTCTTCACCTTTATTGTTTTTTATTGATTTTAAAAAATGAGTTTCAATTTTATTTCCTCCGTTGGCCATAATTCCATAAGATTTGGCCACATTCAAAACCGATGAGTTTGTAGTACCCAGGGCTAAAGATGGGACGTGTGGCATTTCCCCGCTGCTGTATCCAAGCTTTTTCGCCATATTAATTACAGAATCAATTCCTGCCTCTAACAATAGCTGCACAGAAACAGTATTAATAGAATTTACAAGAGCACCCTGAACAGAATAAACTCCTCCATAATCATGTTCAGCATTTCTGGGTGTCCAGCCATTATAACTTTCATAAGAAATACTGTCGTTCGGATAGTAATCGCAGGGTTTAATTCCCTGCCGCAAAGCCTCCATGTATACAACAGGTTTAAATACAGAACCAAGCTGACGCTCAGACAACACATGATCATATTTAAAGAATCTATGATTGATTCCTCCAACCCAGGCAAGTATATTTCCATTCTGAGGATTCAAAGCAATAAAGCCAGTTTGCAACATTTTTAAATAGTATTTCATAGAATCCAGTGGCGACATTTTTACTGTTTTGATCCCATCCCAGGAAAATATCTCCATTGGCCTCTCTTTTTTCATCCAGTTATAATTCCGTTTATTTCCTTTCTTCCCTTTGGATAATTGGCTTTCTAATTTTTTCTTAGCCAGGGTCTTTATTCTGGGATCAGTTCCCCTCCTTCCCAATTCTTTGTTGAGCCGGTTTTGCAGGGCTGGCATATGTTTTTTTATTGCTTTATCGGCCGATTGCTGAACCTCTGAATCTATTGTCGTATATATCTTCAAACCATCGCTATATAAATTATAAGATTCGCCGTTTTTCTTCGTATGGTTTTGACACCATTTTGTTAAGTAGCCTCTTAAATATTCTCTGAAATAAGGAGCAATTCCTTCGTTATGCCCAACTGGTCTGTAATTTGTGTTTAAAGAAATATTCTTCAAACTGTCTGATATTCTTTCGGTTAAATAGCCGTACTTTGCCATTTGAGACAACACCACATTCCTTCTTTGTATGGCATTTTGTGGAAACTTATGAGGATTATAAGTATGTGTAGCTTTTAGCATTCCTATTAATGTGGCAACCTGTTCGGTTGATAGTTCACTGGTTTTTTCTCCGAAATATAGCTGAGCTGCGTTTTTAACCCCATAGGTGTTTTCTCCAAAAGGAACCGTGTTTAAATATAGCTGAATGATTTTATCCTTTTCATATAGTTTCTCCATTCGTCTGGCAATAATCATTTCCCGAATTTTACAGCCAATAATATCAATAAACGAAGACCCGTCTCTTGGATAAAGGTTTTTGGCAAGTTGTTGAGTGATTGTACTGCCACCTCCCGCACTTCTGTCACCTAATAAAACGGTTTTAAAAATAACTCTTATAAGGCTTTTGTAATCGATCCCATTGTGTTCATAAAATCTTGCATCCTCAGTGGATACAAGTGCATTAATCATTTTTTCCGGAATTGCACGGGAAGAAATATTATTCCTGTTTTGATAGTAATATCTTCCCATAAGGACACTATCGCTGGTAAAAATTTCCGTAGCTTCTGCGTGTTCTATCATTTTAATTTCTGAAAAAGCAGGAAGTTCTCCATATTTTTCATTTTTTATACCAATTCCAATATAAACAGAAATAGTTACAACAAGGGCAAGAATGGTTATGACAAAAATTTTCAATATTTTACGGAAAGAATGTTTTTTTCTTTTCAGAGGCTTTATCTTTTTATTGCGAGACATAAACAAGATTTTATAAAATAATTCTTTCAAGATAATCTGAATATTATCATTAATTAAAAAAACGAAGAAAAATTTACATATTGCTTTTAACTTGTATTATTCATAAAAATAAAAAAGAACATAGGAATTTAATGTCAGAGCTTATCAAACATGAACATCATTCCTTAATATTTTTTTTTAATTTTGCTTCAAATCATCCAACATGAAAGAGCAGATAACTGATGAACAAAAACAAATGGCTCGTTTTGCGAAGGCTATGGGTCATCCCGTAAGAATATATATCCTGGAATTACTTGCCAAACAGGCATGTTGCTATTCCGGTGATTTATCTGAAATATTACCCATCGCCAAATCAACCCTCTCACAGCATTTAAAAGAACTAAAAGATGCCGGCCTGATTCAGGGGACTATTGAAAGGCCTAAGATCAAATACTGTCTGAACCAGGAAAACTGGGAAAAAGTTCAAAAATTATATAAAAGATTTTTAGACCTGTAAATTTTTTATTTTCTTTGTTCGTTAATTTACGAAATACGAAATAAAAATTTTACAACCATGGAAATAAAAGTATTAGGTACCGGGTGTCCGAAATGCAAAAAGCTCACCCAGTTAACCGAGGAAACCATCAAAGAAAATGGTATTGAAGCCAATGTTACCAAAGTGGAGGACATAAATAACATCATGGCCTATGGGGTAATGGTCACGCCCTCTCTTGTTGTCAATGAAAAAGTTGTCCTCAGCGGGAAAATTCCTAAAAAAGAAGAACTAAAGAAACTGTTAACTCAAAACCTATAAAAATGAAAATTACAAATTTAATCGCGCTCATTATGTTAATGGGAGTAGGATTATCCTGCAATGCGAATGCAAATAAAAAAGAAAATAAAAAGGAAGAGGCCAGGCAGGCAGAAACAGTAGATGTATACTATTTCCACAATACCAGGAGATGCGCTACATGTAAAGCTGTGGAAAGTGTAACTAAAGAAGCATTAGAAACTATGGAAAATGAAAAGGTTAGTTTTACCGAACTGAACCTGGAAAGACCGGAAGGAAAAAAGAAGGCAAAAGAACTGGGTATCTCAGGACAAACACTGCTTATTGTCTGTGGTGACAAAAAAGTCAACATCACCCAGAAAGGTTTTATGTATGCTCGTTCAAAGCCTGAAAAACTGAAAGAAATTGTCCGGCAAAAAGTGAACGATCTTTTATAATGGAAGAAGCATTAACAAATTTATTAGACAACAGTTCTCTTCCTTTACTATCAGCCTTTATCCTTGGACTAATGACAGCCATCAGCCCATGTCCTTTAGCCACGAATATCTCTGCTATTGGTTTCATCGGGAAAGATATTGAAAACCGGAATAAAGTTTTTTACAATGGTTTGGTTTACACTTTAGGCAGGGTTGTTTCTTATACCGGCCTAGCAGCAGTCATTTTTCTGGGAGCTGACCAGTTGGCGTTATCTGGTTGGTTCCAGCAGTATGGAGAGAAAATACTGGGTCCTTTATTAATACTGATTGGACTCTTTATGCTGGGTGTAATAAATATAACTTTCCCCGGCATAAGCAGGTTTACGCAACGATACCAGGAAAGAGGAGTTAACAATTTCCTGGAAGTATTGCTAATTGGTATCCTCTTCGCTCTTGCATTTTGCCCTTATAGTGGTGTGTTGTACTTTGGAATGCTTATTCCTATGGCAGTGAGCAGTAGCTCCGGTCTTTTATTGCCGGCCATTTTCGCTATTGCAACTGGTATTCCGGTTATCATTTTCGCCTGGGTTCTGGCTTATACAGTAGCAGGAATCGGTAAACTTTACAACGGACTCAAATTGTTTGAGAAATGGTTCCGGCGGGTGGTAGCAGTCTTGTTTATCGCTATTGGTGTGTATTATGTGATTGTTATTTATTTTTAGTTAAGTTGATTGAGTTAATTAAGGAAATCATCTGACAATGCGAAAAGCCAAAAGCAAAAGCAAAAGGCGAAAAGCCAAAAAAATTGAACCACATAAGGAATATAAGAAAACATAAGATAAGCCTGTTATTTGGAAAATAAGTCAACTAACTCAACAAAACTAAACATAGAAATGAAAAAAGAACTCAAAATACTATTCTGGATCGTCGCGTTCTTCCTGTTCGCTTATTTTATGCCATTATACAGTGACCGTTTCCGCGAGGCGATCATGGCCATGCTGGATCTTGCTAAATGGTATGCACAGGAGCATGTAATTTTGTGCTTGTTACCCGCATTCTTCATTGCCGGTGTTATTGCAGTGTTTGTAAGCCAGGGTTCAGTGCTGAAATACTTTGGGGCCCAGGCCAAAAAATGGGTCTCCTACTCGATCGCATCGGTTTCCGGAACCATTTTAGCGGTTTGTAGCTGTACAATACTCCCCTTATTTTCAAGCATTCACAAACGCGGAGCCGGTATCGGACCAGCCATAGCTTTTCTCTACTCTGGTCCGGCAATCAATATTCTCGCGATCATCTTAACAGCCCGGATTCTTGGGTTTGAGATGGGGGTAGCAAGAATTATCGGCGCAGTGATTTTTGCCATCGTTATTGGAAGCATAATGTCACTTATCTATCGAAAAGAAGAAAAAGACAAAGCCGAACGACAAATGGCTATACCCCAGGAAGAAGCAAAGCGCCCTATGTGGCAAACAGCTTTTCACTTTTTTACACTGGTGCTTATCCTGGTCTTTGCCAACTGGGGAGCACCTGCAGAAAGCGTTGAAAGCGGAGGCTGGTACTGGATTTGGGCTCACAAATGGCACATCACGGCATTTTTTGGGATTTTACTCGTCTTCTCCCTAATCTATGTGCTTAAGCTGAAAAAAGAATATGTGCTTATTGCTGCAGCCGTAACAGCCGGGTCTGCTTTTCTATTCGGAAATCCCCAGGTACCCGTTGTTGTGGGTATTGCAGGTCTTACCATACTGACGCTTTTCGACAAACGGGATGAAGAAAACAAGCAATGGACACTTTCCACATGGGACTTTGCTAAGCAAATCATGCCGCTTTTAGCTTTAGGTGTACTTGTGGCTGGCTTCCTGCTGGGATCTACACACGGAGATACAGACATGCCCGGCGTGATACCTAACGAATGGATCGTTACCCTGGTAGGTGGCAACTCTATATTCTCTAACTTTTTTGCTTCAATCGTAGGGGCTTTCATGTATTTTGCCACCTTAACAGAAGTTCCTATATTACAAGGATTAATGGGTGCAGGTATGGGGAAAGGCCCGGCATTAGCATTGTTATTGGCAGGACCTTCATTATCCCTGCCCAATATGCTCGTTATCCGTGGTGTAATCGGGACAAGGAAAACATTAGTATATGTTGCCCTTGTAGTGGTTATGGCCACAATAAGCGGATTAATTTTTGGATCAATTTAAATAAAATTTAACCCTCATTCAAAAATTATAGTAGAATCCAGACCCGGTGTATCTCGAAGACACGCCGGGTTTCCTTGGATTATGGAACACTGATGACGCTGATGCAGCTGATTTGCGCGAATGAATAAAACGACCGGCTAGCGTCCTGGTGCCCGGTTTTTGACCTCAAACTCCTGGTGATTTTCTAAACCACCTTAAAATCTGGTTTTCTTCCCTCCAGCTGCTCCTCGTTCCCCTAAAAGGGATGCCCTTCCACATAAATTTCTGCATTTTCACCATTTAGATTAAACCCTCTGTCTGTTGCTATTGCCTGCGAAAGGATACTCCGCAGAAGACGGAGATCGGCAAGCACGGGAGATCTCTCCAACTTTTCTGTTTAGCTTGGTGGAAATTAAACGTCACACACCACCCCAGCTCGCTTCAGCGGGCTCTCATATATGTGTACAGGTGACGAATACAACTGCTCACCTGATATGTGATTTTTTGTCTATGCAGTAACAACCATTATAGTTGCCGCAAGCAGGGAGGTGAGGGCAAAAATAATTTTTAATTTTCTGGGCTGAATATGCACCGTTAATTTAGTTCCTAAGAAGCCGCCAATTGCTCCGGCTATGGCTAAAGGTATGGCTACAGAAGGATCAAAATGCCCGGTGCTTAAATGCCCTAGAAAACCGGCCGTGGCAGTAATCATAACCAATGTTGTAGATGTTCCAACTGCAATGCGCATAGGAACTCCGACAGCCAGAACCATAAGGGGAACCAGAAAAGAACCCCCGGATATACCAACCATCCCAGAAACAAAACCGGTTAATAAAACAATTGGAACAAATATGTAGAGATTAATCCAATAAGTCTGATTACCTGAGTTTAATTTCAACCGATGGGTCTTCTTTACGTTAGCTTCACCTTTTACTGGCCTCAGCATAAGTACCGATGCGATAAAAATGAATACCGCGAATATGTTTTTCAAGAATTTACCTCCAAAGACATCGGAAAAGAAACCGCCAAGAAAAGCCGATATAAGTGTCATCCCTCCAATTAGTAACACCAGCTTCCAGTCGGTTACTTTTTTCTTCCCAAAAAATACAGTGGCCGTCAAAGAAGATGCAATCAGGACAAATTGGCCGGTGGTTGCCGCCACATGCATTCCTATCCCTGAAAGAGCAATAGCAAGCACATAAAAATTACCGCCACCCCGGCCTGTCATTGTCATAGTAGCTGCAATGACAAATATAATCAAAGCTAAAATCCAAATTTCCATGAGTTAATTATTATTCAGGTGTTTATAAATCTTTCCAGGCATCAGGACTGAAATAAGGTTGTTGTAACCGCCTTCTAATATTTTTACCTTGTCATAACCTCTGCTCTTAAGGTAAAGAAAGATCATCACACATCTTACTCCAGAGGAGCAAAATACTCCTAACAACCGGTTTTTTGGTATTTCGTTAATTCTTGATGGTACCTCATGCATGGGAATTTCCAGCAAGGAGATGTGATGCTTCAGGGGGAACCGAAGGGTTTCGGTTTCTTCTTTTGACCTTAGATCAAGGAGTACTGCATCCTGTTGTTTTAAAAATGATTCCGGATCGGTTTTATGCTGGGCAGTGGCAAAATATTGAAAATCCATGCTTTCGATTATTCTTTCCAATTCATTCATAAAAATTGTTTTTTTTAAAATTACACGTACGTTTATTTGTTATAGAGTCTGTATTCAAAGTTCTTCAACATTTGAGTCAGGACAGGAAAACTCTTTGCAATCTGACGGACATTTAACAATCCTTTGGGCACATCTTATAAAATCAAACAAGCAAGGCACGTTCAATTTGTAATACACTGTATTTCTTTCCTTTACTCCGGATACGATATTGTATCTTTTCAACAGGTCAAGATGTTTGGACATCGTGGATATATCAATGCCTGCAATCTGAGCAAGTTGAGAAACCGAATAAGATTGTTTTCGAATTGCATCAAGAATAAAGAGCCTCGTGGGATGCGACAAAGCCTTAAAAATATTAGCTTCTCCCTGATATTGATTGGTTATTTGCAGGTTCATTTTATAGATTTTATGCGTTAAATTCCAGTTTATTTGTTTGTTTTATCGTGTATTTGGTTTTTTTGCCAAACGACCAACAAATTTAAAAGATTATTTTTATATGGCAAGATAGAAAATTTCAAACTTTCGAGTCAAAAAGCCAATGAAAAAACACTTCGACAATTCAACAATAGGAAACAAAATATTATGACAAAACTCATATTAAAAAAACAACAATTTGCGCAACATTTTTTAGCAAATAATGTTATATAAATAACAGTGTTATTAAAATAACAATATTAATAAATAAAAAAAAGGAGTTTATTATGAAAGATATGAATGTAAATATTAAAGCAGAAAGTAAAAACGCTACACAAACAGAAGTTAAAGCACGTAATTTCAAAATGACCATTGATGAACCTCAAAACCTTGGTGGAACCGATGAAGGAGCTAATCCTGTAGAATATGTATTGGGGGCTTTATCGGGTTGTCTGACCGTTGTTGGTCATTTGGTAGCCAAGGAAATGGGATTTACTCTTCGCGGAATGAGCATGGAATTAAGTGGAAATTTAGACCCAGCAAGGTTTATGGGGAAATCAAAAGAGGAAAGAGCTGGATTTAAGGGAATTGAAGTAAAGATTCATGCCGATGCGGATACAGATGAAGAAACACTGAACAAATGGGTAGAGCAAATAGAAGATCGCTGTCCTGTGAGCGATAATCTATCTCATGAAACACCTGTTCAGATTAATGCGCTGAAGTCAGTTGACGCGATGAGCAACTAATTCCTCAGGACATAGCTGATAAATTTAAAATACCTAAATCTGCTGTATAAACGAAAAAGCAGATTTAGGTGTTTTTTTACCATTCCGGTGTTTATCCCTAATGTCATCATGGCAAGTTTCATGTTGCCAATGATCGAATATAAAAATAAAACACAGTTAAAACGGAAATAAACTGATCAGTTTTAATCAGTCGCATCAGTGGTATTGGCGTTCTATAAAAACTTTCATCCTTTACAGGAAAAACATATCATCTTCCGGTGGTGCTTTTCTTTTTTCTTCAATATCTATGTCAGCTTCATCAGGAGTCTGGTTAAAGGCATTTTTTCTTAATTGCAGATATGTTTTATAAACTGTCTCTTTTCCATCTTCTTCCACAATAAAGAAAGGGGTGTATTCCATGCTGTGTTTCTCTGCTAGCCTGAATCCCTCTGAATCAGATTCTCGCACATCAGCATAAGCTACATGATCAATTTTATCCATTTCATTGTGGGCTTTTAAACGCTCGGTTACTTCTTTACATTTTTTGCATTCACTTCCATCCTCAAGAATTTTCTTAACCATTGTGATTTTCATATCTCTAATCTTTAATAGTTTGATTGAGTCAACAAATATAAAAAAGATATTGTTTTCCCTTACTGAATTTATTTATGCAATAATTTCTTTTTACTTTTAAGAAAAATATGAAAACGTGTTGTAACTTTCAATTGATAAAAAACTATTTAACAATAAAAAACATGAAAATCCTTATCCTCTGCACCGGGAACTCTTGTCGAAGCCAGATGGCCGAAGGCTTTCTCATATCTATTGATTCCAGCCTTGATGTAAACTCAGCCGGGACAAAACCGGAAAATGAAGTAAATCCGAAAGCTATAGAGGTAATGAATGAAAAAGGCATTGATCTGTCTCAAAATTTCCCGAAGAAAGTGGATGAATTTCTGGATCAGTCGTTTGATTATGTTATTACGGTCTGCGATTCAGCCAAGGAAACATGCCCGGTTTTTATGGGGGATATAAAACACAGGCTTCACATGGGTTTCGAAGATCCGGCCGGAGCTACCGGGACAGAACAGGAAATCCTTAAAAAATTCAGGGAAGTACGTGATCAGATCCAGGAAAAATTTTATTCCTTTTATCAGAATCGTATTCTTAATAAAAAATCAAAATAACTTTTGCATTAAACAACTGGTATTCTTACATTTGTACCCAACTGGTTGTTGTTGACTTTTAATAAGAATTATCTGAATTCAATCATAAACAAGAAAGACTTATATATCCCAAAATTACTTTAATTAGACATTAAACATAAATTAGTTGCAAAAGCAAATCTAATTTATAATACAGCAGGACAATATGGAAGAGAAAGATATCAAAAAAAGGCTGAATGAACTTGAAAACTCATACAGTGAACTAAATGAGCAATATCAATTTTTATTCGAAAGTATAAATGATGGTGCAGCGATTCTTAAACCATCGAATGGGGGCAAAGATTTTGTAATATCCGATATAAATCAAAGTGTAGAAGAAATTGAAAAAATAAAAAAAGAAGAAGTACTTGGAAAGTTATTTTCTGAAGCCTTCCCAAGAGCTCATTATAATGGATTGTCAGAAGTATTCTCAAGGGTTTGGAAGACTGGTAAAACAGAAAGCTTTCCTTTGCTTATTAAGAAAGATTCAGAGATAACAAATTATCATAGAAACAAAATTAAACGTCTCCCCAATGGAAATTTACTGGTTCTATATAAAGACATTCAAGAATTTGAAAAATCAAAAAAAGCACTTGCTGAAAGCGAAAATCGGCTTAAACTAGCTCTAGAAAGTAC
>CAYWSJ010000031.1:31617-36691 GCA_964461045.1 uncultured Bacteroidales bacterium
ATTACAAATGGATATTAAACTGGGGCAAAATCATTGAAAAAGATGAAAATGGTAATCCTGCAAGAGCAGTAGGTACTCACCTTGACATAGACAAGCGAAAAAAAGCAGAAGAAAAATTATCGGAACTAAATGCCACAAAAGATCGCTTATTTTCTATAATCGGGCATGATTTAAAAAATCCATTATCTGATATTTTAGGTTTTTCTTCCCTTTTAACCTCAAATTATTCAGAGTATTCGCCAGATAAGATAAAAACTTTCATTGGTTATATAAAACAAGCAGCTGCAAGAATGCACGATTTGCTGGAAAATCTTCTCCGTTGGTCCAGACTGCAAAGAGAAGAAACTCCTTACAGACCTGAAAAAATAGACATTAATAAGCTTTTTGCCAAAATTGTTTCACAGTTTCAGACAAAAGCTGACGCAAAAAAAATTAAACTTTCCTATCCGGAAGATGAAATCAACCTTGTTCATGCAGACAGAAACATGATAGAGACTGTACTTAGAAACCTTATTTCCAATGCATTAAAGTACACAGAAGAAGAGGGAGCAGTCTCTGTTTTTACAACTGAAGGCGAAAACCATAAGATGATAGTTTCAGTTGAAGACACAGGAATAGGAATCAAACCAAATAATATAAATGAATTATTTCAGGCAGACAGGAGTAAAAGTACATGTGGAACTAACGGAGAAAAAGGCACAGGCCTGGGGTTAATTCTGTGTAAAGAAATTATCGATATTCACAACGAGGACATTTGGGTTGAGAGTGAACCCGGAAAAGGAAGTACTTTTAAATTCACACTTTTAAATGCTAATTACCAAAACTAATTATTATTTATATGCCGGTTTAATTGCAGACGATACAGCTGCAGCACCACAAAAAAGAGGCATATGTTCAACTGCTTCAAAACCAAAATCAGTCAACAAACGTGTTAATTCCTTTCTTGTATAAAATTCACGTGCCGAATAGGCAAGATAATGGTAGGCTCCCCTTGATTTTGATAAACGTCCGCCGATACCAGAGACAATATTTTTAAGATAAAAGTGAAATCCTTTTCTTATAAAAGACGAATTGGGCTGGCTGCTTTCTACTATTATTAATTTTCCACCGGGCCTTAACACTCTGAAGATTTCACGTAAGTATAAGGATGTATTGGGATTCTTAAAAGTTATATTTCTAAAAGCAAATGAAATGCCAACTACATCGAACTCATTATCATTGAAAGGCATCTCTGCCGCATCTCCTTCAACAAAATGGACGTTGCTTACTTTGGATTTCTTAGCCTTAATCTCCGCTACTTTCAACATAGATGAACTAAAATCGTATCCTGTAACTTTAACTTCTTTATTCTTCTTTGCGATTCTAACTGCCATATCTCCGGTCCCAGTACCCAGATCCATAACCCTCGAGGGTTTTTCTTCCAGTATCTTTTGCACAGCTTTCTTGCGCCAATGCTCGTCCATGCGAAAAGTCAACAACCGATTCAGGAAATCATAACTTTCCGGTACCTTATTAAACATCTTTTGGAGAGGTTTCCCTTTTGCCTTCATTTCAGCCTTTGCAAGTGATTCTTTTGTACTCATATTCGATATTTAAGTGGCAAATATATGTTTTTTATATTTTCAAAACAGGAAAACAGAAATAATGTTTGGCTACAAGAGATCAATATTAAAAAGGAAAATAAATATGTTTATCAAATTTTTAGCTCTGTTAATATAAATTTTCTAATGTTTTCTAAAAATCTCCTTTAGCCTTCATCCAATAATTTATATTTTAAAGCTCAAATAAATAAGAAAGAAAATGCCTGAAAAAATAAGAGCTGTTCTAATTGATGACGAACATAAAGGTCTGGAGGTTATGGATAAACTGCTATCGACTCATAAAGAAATAGATATAGTAGGAAAAATAGATGATACAGACAAAGTCCTTCAATCAATAATTCAAAACAAACCGGAATTGGTTTTTCTGGATATTCAGATGCCTCAAAAAGATGGTTTTGAAATTCTACACGAATTACAAAACCTATCATTTACACCTAAAGTTATATTTACTACCGCCTATGAACAATATGCTGTAAAAGCATTTTGCGAAGAAGTGGTTGACTATTTGCTTAAGCCAATAGACCTGGAAGAATTGTATA
The DNA here is from genome assembly GCA_964461045.1 of uncultured Bacteroidales bacterium. Taxonomy (GTDB): domain Bacteria; phylum Bacteroidota; class Bacteroidia; order Bacteroidales; family UBA12077; genus JAGXLC01. The sequence goes on from CAYWSJ010000031.1 coordinate 33,758, forward strand.
AGGCAATTGAAAAATACAAAAAATGCAAAGTTAATACATATCAAAAACAGACACAGCCTATTCATACACAGGATTCTAAAATTAAATTTCATAGCTGTGATGGAATTGTTTTCTATAACAAAGAGGAAATATTATATGCTGAGGCAGAAAAGAACTACAGCTTTCTTTATGCAACAAGAAATAGAACAGAACACCTGACAATGAACCTTGGGAAATTAGAAAAAATGTTAGCTTCTCCTCCATTTTTCAGAATCAGCCGTTCTATTATTATCAATACTAATTACCTCCGAAAGGTAAACAGAAAGAAGCAAGAATGTATTCTGGAATATAAAGGAGAACTTTTAAAATTTCACATACCTCAAAAAAAGATAAAGGATTTGAATAATTTTCTGTAAATAAATATAATTATTTTAGGTATAATAATTGCGGTTTATACCTTTAATTTATATATTTAAAAGCCAAATTAAGTATCAAAAACAATTCAATAAAATTTTTCTAAATCTAACACTATGAAAAAAACATTTTTACTACTGGCAATTACCCTTTTCATAGGGGGAATTTCTTTTCAGTCATGCATTAAAGAAGGCTGTACCGATAGCGATGCTATCAATTATGATGAATATGCCACCGATGATGATGGAAGTTGTATCTATGAAGGTGAAGGGATCTTCTGGACCGATCAAAACTATGGGTTTGGGGACATAAAGGTTTATATAGAAGGCACTTACGTAGGGTCTATCACAATGTACTCTTCTTCTACCCCAGATTGTGGTGAAAGTGGATTCGTAACCATTACAAGAGAAACCGGAGATTACTCCTTTTCTGCAGAATCTACTGATGGTACAACTACCTGGTCAGGTGAAATTACAATCAATAAAAATTCATGTTCAAAGATGCGACTTTACGTGAGTAAGAGTGGAAACACAGAGACTTCATTCTCTTTGTATGGAAATCCCTCAAAAGAACTGGAAGTTGCACCACTTACTGCAATTAAATAAGAATTGAAATCCTTCGGTTAAAAAACTTTTGTCATTCCTTTTCTCATAGCATGCAGAAAATAATGCATTTTGAGAAAAGGATTTTTTATATTAGTCCCATAAAATCAACAGAAGGTGAAAGCAAATAAACAAAAGTTAAAATATTACAAACTGAATAAAATTCTGAGTTTATTATTCCCCGTTTTGTTAGGGATTTTGCTGCTGACTGCAGGAATATTAAAACTTATTAATATTAACAGTCTTATCATTCAAATAAAAGCTGAATATGAATTAGGCTTTTTTTCTTTGCTAGTCCCTGTTCTGATTTTAATTGAAATATATTTTGGTTTAAACCTGGTAACCCTCTCCAATACAAAGAAAATCGCCTTAAGCACATTTGTTCTGATTTCATTTTACACCTTATTTTCTTTATATGTTCAAATCTTTCACAATGGGAATAGCTTGTATTCTGGTAGTTCAATGAAAATTTTATCAACAGGTTCCTTATTCCTTTTCTATTCTACAAACATAATAATGATAGCTATCTCCTATTACATTTATCACAAAGGAAATAAAACAACCAATCTTCATATTCTAAGAACCATACAAATCATTTTTATTGGAGTGATTTTTACTACAGGTTTTCAACTAAATAACCGCTTGGTTTCTTCAGTTTTAAAGAGTTATACTCCGCATACTGATAAAAAAACAACAGAAAATAAAAATTTAAATAAAAAACTTCATAAAGATTTTAACCTTGATAGTTCAAAAACTTACATGCTTTTCTTTTTTTCTAAGTCATGCTCCTATTGTTTAAATTCTATTGAAAACATTAAATTATATCAAGAAAAAAAATTGGTTGACAGTGTAATACTCATTCAGTCGGAATTGGGAAAATCGGATAAGATCAACAGCAAATTAAACTATTATCATGATTTGGAGGAAAATAATATACAGTTAAAAATAATTCAGCCTGAAATTTTCGGAAAGTATGTTAGAGTATATCCTACAACTCTATTCATAAAAAACAATAAAATACAAATTACACATAAAGGGCTTATGCCCGCCCCTTTAATATTCAAAAAAATTTATCCGGAAAAATTAATTAATCCCAGGACGGAACAGTAAAACAAAAACTACTTCCTTTTCCAAGCTTGCTGTATACATTAATTCTACCCCCATTTCTTTCAACAAACTCTTTACAAAGAATCAGCCCCAGACCTGTTCCCTGCTCATTTTCAGTTCCTTCAGTGCTAAATGCTGCATCCATATTGAATAATGCCTCTACTCTTTCTTTGGGTATTCCAACGCCTGTATCTTTCACACAGATTTCTATCATGTTTCTATCTTCGAGGTTATCGTAATATACAGATGCAGTAATAGTGACTTTACCCCCATTGGGTGTAAACTTCACAGCATTGGAAAGCAAATTTCTAATAATAAAATAAACCGATTCCTGGTTTGCATAGGGATGTAAATTTTTTTCAACACTTACTTCCAATTCTAAGTTTTTCCTTCTTAAGTCTTCTTCACAAAGTTTAAAAGCACTATCAATGATCCCTCTCAAATTAAAGTCTTCGGGAATCACCGATATTTTATCGAGCTGAATTCTTGACCATGTTAACAAATTTTCCAGTAGATTATATGTTCCATCTGCAATTTTAACCAGGCTTTTTATGTATTCACTTTCTTCCTCTTTTGTGATGATATCGTAATTTTCTTCCATTAATTTTGCAAATTGCAACAGGTTCGAGACCGGACTTCTCAGATCATGTGCAAGAATTGAGAAAAATTTATCCTTGGTTGCATTCGCTTCGCGCAATTCTTTTTCCGATTTTCTTAAAGCCTCTTCGCTTTTCTTTCGCTCTGAGATGTCATTAATGGCTACTACTCTCATTGTTTCTCCATCTCTTTTCACTGTTCTTACATTTACTTCTACAGGAAATACTGTTCCATC
>CAYWSJ010000032.1:0-16365 GCA_964461045.1 uncultured Bacteroidales bacterium
ATTATTTATTTATTCATCTCTTAGTGAATCAACAGGGTTTGTGCGGGCTGCCCTGTATGACTGAATAGAGACACTTAAGAATCCAATAATTAGTGTGAAAAAACCTGTAATGAGAAAAATTCCGGGACCAATTTTTATATGACTTGCAAAGTTTTGCAGCCAGTTTTCAATGTACAGATATGCCAGCGGGCTTGCAATGAGAAAGGCTATAATCACCCATTTTAAAAATGATTGAACAAGTAATCTCACTACATTACTTTCCGTTGCCCCCAGTGTTTTTCTTATTCCTATTTCTTTTGTGCGCTGTAGAGAAATATGTGTTGATAATCCCATTAATCCCAGGAATGAGATAATCAAACCTATAATCGTAAAACCTATTATTATTTTCTTGGTTTTTATTGCATCTCCGTAGAGATTCTCAAAATCCTTTTCAAATGAGGTATAGAGCACAGGTGCGTTTTCAGGAGCGAATGATTTCCATTTTTCTTCAACTAATTTTTTCACCTCTTCATCATAACCGTGTTTTACCCTGATCAGCATATTCTTAGGAATTGTTGACGGGTAAAGAATAAATGCAGCAGGTTCTATTTTATGATGTAATGATCTGTAATTAAAATTATTTGTTACTCCGATTATCTCTCCGTTATTCGCGTTGCCCATTACAGAGAAAGCTTTACCCACTGCACGATCCCATCCAATATAATCTTTGGCCTTTTCGTTCACAAGATATAGTCGTTTGTCTTTTCTTTTGAGCTTTTTGTACTGGTCAACACTTTCAGTCAGTTTAATATCCAGCGTTTCAAAAAAATCTTTATCTGTTCCAATTACATACATATTTATTTGTTCTTCTTCTGTCATCCCTTTCCAGAATGCGGACTGATTCCATTTGGTATATCCTGCTGCATAGGTTGTTGTTGTAACATTTTCTATTCGCCGATCGTTCTTCAGGCTTCGTTTAAGCTGATCAACCTTAACACCATCCCAATGAACTTTGAGGTTGTATATGTTTTCGATTGTCATTCCTTTATCCTTTTCAGTCAGATAGTTAAGTTGTTTGTTGTAGGTAAATGCACAGATTAAAAGAAAGCTTGTAATTCCAAATTGTATCAAAACAAGTATGTTTCTGAATGATGCTGCCTTTTTTCCCTTGTAAATGGTTTCATTTAACAAACCCATTATATTGAACCCTGAAGTGTATAATGCTGGATATAATCCGGCGATAAGACCTACCAATATTGTTATCAGAAGATAAACAGGAATTTTTCCGTAATCGACAGTTAATGTTTTATCAATTAACTGGCTAAACAAGGGACTTATTAATTCAACAAGAATAATGGCTATCATAAGTGCCATGATTGATAGTATGACAGATTCAATTAATACTTCAAGAATGATCCTTTTTTTGCTGCTTCCTGCTATCTTTTTTAGAGCAACTTCTTTTGAGCGTCTTATAGATATTGCTGAAGCAAGATTTGTATAATTAATTGCCGCCAGTAAAAGAATGAAAAAAGCAGCAAAGAAGTAGATGTACAGATATTTTTTCTGAATTGTTTTAAATTCATTTCCGCGGACAGGTTCAAACCTGAGATCCTTCAAAGCCTGTAAATGCAAATCATTAAGTTGAATAGATTCATTTTCGTCTCTTTCTATTACCAGCTTTTGAATTTTCTTTTCTGTTTCATCTATATTTTTGTGGTTGGTAAGCAGGTAAGTGGTATAATTAAACATTCCCCATGATGATCTCTTTTCAATAAGGCTAAAAGGCAGAACAAAATCAAATTTTATCGTTGAATTAGAAGGCGAATCTTCGGCTACAGCGCGGATATTAAAAACTTTTTTATCTTCAAATAATTTCAATGTTTTCCCTACCGGGTTTTTATTTCCAAAATATTTCCTGGCAATGCTCTCGGTAATGATTATATCGTCAGGAGCTTGCAGGTAATTTTCTTTATCACCATGTTTAATTTTAAAGTCGAACATTTTAAATAAACTATTATCAGAGAAAATTAACTGGTCTTCATAAAAATGTTTTTGCTGGTGATAAACCATTACATTCCCTTTTTCTTCAATCCTCGTATAGTTTTGTATTTCGGGAATTTTTTTTGATAGAATTGGCGCCAATTGGGCAGGTGTTCCTTCATGTGCCTCTTCTCCCGTTCCTGTTATGATTCTGTAAATATCCTGGTGGTTTGAATGAAACTTATCATAGCTTTTTTCATGCTGAATAAACGTTAAAATTAGAATGAATGCCATTAATCCGGTAGCCAGTCCGATTATGTTCAGAAAAGTATGGAACCGGTTCTTTTTGAAGTTTCGGTTGTATATTAGGCGTATAAATTGTTGTAGCATAGGTTTTGATTTTGGACGATTTGATAAAAGGTTTTTGGTATTCGACTGATTTTATATTTTATTCATATCTCAAGGACTCAACAGGATTGCTGTTTGCTGCACGATAGGCTTTAAACCCGATTGTAAGCATTGTAATTATCAATGCCAGGGCTCCGGCTATACCGAAAATCCACCATGAAACAGTAGTCTTATACGCAAAATCCTGGAGCCATTTGCTTATTAAATAGTAAGCAACCGGAACAGAAATAATAAATGCAAAAAATAACAACTTTATGTATTCAAAAGTAACAAGGCCTAAGATGTTATTTATAGTAGCCCCGTTTACTTTTCTGATAGCTATTTCTTTTGTACGTTTTTTGAGCGTAAATATGGTCAGCCCAAGCAGTCCCATTGAAGCAATAAAAATAGCAATTCCGGCGAAAATAGCTGTAAGCAGGGCCAGTTTGTTTTCTTCCTTGTAAATTTCCCTGAAATTTTGATTTAAGGAAGATACAGTGAGGTTTTCCGAACCTGTAAATTCTTTCCATTTACTCAGTATGAAAGATTTTACTGATTCTTCATTTTGACCGGTGGTTTTTACCAGCATTTCTTTTACCATTGATTTTGCGCTTATTAATATCATAGGAGGGATTTCCTTTCGATAGGAGTGATAGTGAAAATCTTCAATAACACCTACAATTTCACCCATTCCTGTCTTCTTACCCAAAGGATCTTCATATCCAAGATTTTTAATTGCTGTTTCATTGATCATTACTTTTCCGCCGGCATTATTTCCGTATTCGCTTAAGGTTTTGCCTTTAATAAGATTAATATTCAAGGTTTCTGCAAAGTCCTTATCAACAAAAAGACCATCTGTTTTGATTTTACTACCACTTCCATCATTTTTCCCCAGGGAAACAGTCATTCGTCCTTTTGAGGGAGGAACCCACATGCCACCGCTTACAGAGATGATGTCTTTGTGCGTGAGCAGTTCCTCTTTAAATGAGTCATAGCTATTTTTTATAACAGGATTCATACCCATGGTAAATGTCATTACATGATCAGGCTCAAAGCCCAGGTCGTGGTTTTTTGAGTAATGAACCTGTTTGTAAACACCAATTGAAGAACTAACAAGTATAAGGAAAATAATAAACTGAAGACTGATTAAGAATTTCTTTGCACCATGGCGTTTTGTACCGGGCGTTTCTGTTGAATTTAAGGCAGCCAGCGGACTAATTCTGGAAAAATGTTTCATGGTAAAAATTCCAGGGAGATAAGTGATAATAAAAAGCACCAAACCAAACCCCATTATTAATTTGAAGTTAAAATTATAATGAATAAAATTCTTATCCATTAATTGAATAATGGCAGGTCTGAATTGTTCGATCAGTATCAAAGCAAGTGGAAAGGCTATCAGAGTAATAATAATGGATTCTGTTAAAACCTGGTTAAATAAAGCTTTCCGGTTGGCCCCTGCAATTTTTCGTACACCTATTTCTACTGATCTTTCAAGTGTTTGCGAGGTACTCAAAAGGATATAGTTTATACATGCAATCAGAAGAATTAAGACCCCAATTGCCAGGAATATATAAACTGTTGACAGTTTACCGGTCTCAAAAGATTTGGAAAGCACATGATCAGAATCAAAATAAACATCGTTTAAACTTTGGAGATGATAATTCAATTCATCCGGATTGGGAAGATTATTTTTTTCTATTTTTTTCAGTTCACTTGTGAATTTGTTTTTATCAAAATTGCTGTCTGTTAAAATATAAGTAATTATGAAACCAAAACCCCAATGGTTTTTATAATATTCGGGTGTCTGTTGCTTCGGGTTTTGGTTGTTGAGTAATTTGGGAAGCTGTCTTAATCCCAGGTCCATAGAAGTGATAAAGTTTGCTTTAAAAGAAGAGTTCTCAGGAAAATCTTTTATAACACCTGAAACATTGAGAGATAGTTCTTCTCCCATGCTGTTGATAATTAATTCTTCACCTAAAATATCCAGCGAACCAAAATATTTCTTTGCCATAGATTCTGTTAAAACCACATCATTGGGTTCATTTGTGAGGCTGGATGAATTGCCCTTAAGGACATCTATGGTGAATAACTCAAAAAAGCTGTTCTCTGCACAAAAAAATTGATCTTCCTTTATATATTCATTATTTGACTGAACCAGTGTATGAAAAAGGTTAATTAATCTGGCCGTCTCCTTTATCTGGGGATAATCATCTTTTAAAACCTGACCAAGTGGATAGCAACATTGCGCGGCAAACATTTCGTGTCCTTCACTTTCCTGGATGATTCTATATATTCTGTCTTTCTTTTGATTATAGTTATCGTAACTTAATTCATGAAAAACGAACATCAGGATAACGAATATAGCTGCCATTCCCAGAGACAAACCTATAATATTTATGATACTTATTGAGCGGTTTTTAATAAGTCTGCGAAAAGCTGTTTTGAAATAATTTTTTCTCATCTTTTTTTTATTTCTAAATAACCAAAACCAATGCCATTATGTTAAAAACCCTATAAGTCAGAGTGTTAAATATGTGTTGTTATGTTTTATTGTTGTATTTTCCAACACTTTTGTTGTTTTTTCGGACAAAAGATTTTTACTTTAGGATCATAATTTCAGAATTATGGATAAATTTAAAGGAAAAATCTTAATTGTTGATGATAACAAGGAGCTTTTAACCGCTCTCAGGATGTATCTTATGCCTTATTTTACATCTGTACAGACTGTGAGTAATCCCAATATGCTGCCTTCTCTTCTTCATAAAGAGTTTTTTGATATTATTCTTTTGGATATGAATTTCAAATCTGGTACAAATTCCGGAAATGAAGGCATCTATTGGCTTCGCAGAATTCATGAAACCGACCCTGATGCTTCTGTATTACTTATTACGGCATACGGAGATGTTGACCTGGCTGTTAAATCTATAAAAGAAGGAGCTACAGATTTCATTCAGAAATCCTGGGATGAAGAAAAAATTCTCTCCACAATTATTTCTGCTTTTAAACTCCGTCAGTCAAAGAAGAAAATCAAACAGTTGGAAAAGCAACAAAAGCATCTTACAAAAGAAACAAGCAGAAACAAGAATATTTGCATTTGTCACTCGGGAGCTATGCAGCAGGTTTATAACACAGTGGAAAAAGTAGCTTCCACTGATGCCAATGTTTTGCTGATTGGTGAAAACGGTACTGGCAAAGAGGTGATCGCCCGTGAAATACATAAACAGTCCGAAAGAAAGAACAAAATATTTGTGAGTGTTGACCTGGGAGCCATCCAGGAGAATCTTTTTGAAAGCGAGTTATTCGGGCATTGCAAAGGAGCTTTTACAGACGCAAAAACTGAACGGGAGGGAAGGTTTGAGCTTGCTTCTGAAGGAACCCTTTTCCTTGACGAAATTGGAAACCTCCCGCTTAATCTGCAACCCAAGTTGCTTTCTGTACTTCAGAACCGAACTGTAAGAAGGTTGGGGTCTAATGATGATATTCCTGTTGACATCCGTTTAATATCAGCTACCAACCAACCTCTTTTTGACAAGGTGGAAGAAAACCAATTTAGAGAAGACCTGCTTTACCGGATTAATACCATTCGTATAGATATTCCGCCTTTAAGAGAACGGCCTGAAGATATCCCGGAATTTGCAGAGTTTTTCCTGGAGCAGTATAAAGATAAATACCAGAAGCATGATCTGCGCTTTACCAATTCTTCACTGGAAAAATTAAAAAAATATAACTGGCCGGGCAATATAAGGGAGTTGCAGCATGCAGTAGAAAAAGCTGTCATTTTATCTGAGAAAGAAACGATAAATAGTGATTTGTTAATTCATGGTAAAAAAACAGCAAAGAGACCCGGGTCAGAAACTTTTAACCTTGAAGAAAATGAAAAAAACATCATACAGCAGGCCCTGGACAAATGCAGGGGAAATATAAGCCTTACTGCCGATAAACTGGGAATTAACAGATCAACCCTGTATGCTAAAATGAAAAAGTATGAGATTCAATAGATACAGCTTTCGTATAGCGATCCATATTGTGGCTATCGTGATTACCAGCCTGGTATTCGCCTGGTCTCTTAACCAGGAGTATATGGTGGCTACTTCGGCTGGTTTGGGGGCTTTGTTGCTTATTGAATCATTCTCGTTGTACCATTATTCCAGTAAAATGAAAAGGGATGTACAACGTTTTCTTGATGCTATAAAAAATGAAGATACCTCTCTTGTATTCAAAAAAAATTCTAAAGATACTTTTCTGCAAAACCTGCATGAAGGATTCAACGAGATTATTTCAGATTTTAAGCTTATCCGCAAGGAAAAGGAGATAGAAAACCATTTTTTTCAATATACTGTTCAGCATATTTCCATAGGATTATTAGCCATTGACTGGTCTGGAAAAGTAAAGCTCATCAATAGTGCTTTGAAAACTTTGTTTCAACTGAATCATCTTAGCGAAATTAGAGATTTGTCAAAAATTCATAAAGATCTGCCGGATCTGCTCCATTCATTACAAAATGAGGAGGAAGGCACACTTAAGATTCTCATAAATGGCGAACTTAAACCGGTCTCCATAAGAGCAGGGAAGTTTCGATTAGGAAAGGAAGAAATGAAAATATTTTCTTTCCATGATATCAGCAAACAGGTTAACCGAAGTGAGGTAGAAGCATGGCAGAAGCTGATAAGAATACTTCGACATGAAATTATTAATTCAATCAGCCCGATTAAAATTTCTTCAGTTAGCATGCTTCGCCTCGTTGAGAATCACCTGCAAAAAGGAAACCATGAATTTTCAGATGAATCACTTGAAAACCTGCAAACAGGACTGCAAACAATACGCAAGCGAAGCAGCGGACTGAGTGATTTTGTGGAAACCTACCGCAGTCTGACCAAAATACCTGATCCCCGGCTACAGCAAATTGAAGTGAAAGAGATATTCACCGATGTGTATCATCTATACAAACAGGTGCTTGTAAGTGAAAAGATAGAATTCGATTACACGGTTGAACCAGAAACACTTAATCTTATAACAGACGAGAAACTACTTCAGCAGGTATTGGTTAACCTGGTGAAAAATGCCATAGAAGCATTAAAAACAAATTCGTTCAAAGAATTGAACTTAGAAGCTTATAAAAAGGATCAGGTGGTCGTTATCAAAATAACTGATAATGGAAGGGGAATGTCTCCGGAGGAAATGGAGCAAGCGTTTGTACCCTTCTACACTACCAAAGAACAGGGGTCAGGTATAGGATTAAGTCTCTCACGCCAGTTGGTTCAGAAACTGAATGGCCAGATGCAACTTCAATCGGAAAAGGGTAAATATACTACAGCAACGCTTCAATTTTAAGCCAATGTACCTGTCAGCCCATTCATACTATAGTTTACGATACGGTGTTATATCTACAGGTGAATTGGTTGCCCTTGCCGAAAAAAATAATTTAGATTCGCTTGCATTAACTGATATAAACAATACTTCCGGAATTATAGAATTTGTAAGGGCATGCAAAGAAAAGAATATTAAGCCCATCGGCGGAATAGACTTCAGAAAAGAAGATAAATGGTTATATACTGTCCTTGCAAAAAGCAATGAGGGTTTTCAACAAATCAACTCTTTTTTATCTGAGCATACCCTAAATAAAAAAATTTTGCCGGACTATCCGCCTTTCCTTTCAGAAACATTCGTTCTGTACCCTCTGGACAAGAAAAAACCGTATGAGTTAGAAGAGCAGGAGTTTATAGCTGTTCTGCCATACGAAACAAATCAGTTAATTTCAGAAGATTATAAAAATTATAAGCACAAATACGTGTTGCTGAATCCGGTTACTTTTACAAACACCTTTCAGCAGGAATTGCACAAACATCTGCAGGCGATTAATCACAATACACTGTTAACAAAAGTGAACGATCACTGGCTGGCTTCTTCCAATGAACAGTTCCACACTTCTGAAGAACTTAGCCAAATTTGTAAAGATCATCCGCGATTGCTGGAGAATGCAGAATGGATAAGTGAACAGTGCAAACTCGATTTTAATCATTCGGTAAAGAACAAAGCATCGTTTTCCTCAGGCAAAGAAGAAGACAGGGAATTACTGAGAAAGCTTACCCTTGAGGGATTGAAAAAAAGATATGGTTCGGACAATGAAGAAGCCAGGAATCGGGTAGACAAAGAACTCAGGATTATCGATGAACTTGGATTCTCAGCCTATTTTTTGATTACGCATGACATCATTCGCTTCTCCATGAACCAGGGCTTTCATCATGTGGGACGCGGCAGCGGAGCCAACAGTGTGGTGGCTTATTGCCTTTTTATTACCGATGTGGATCCCATTGAGCTAAACCTTTATTTTGAACGATTTATCAACCCCAAACGAACCAGTCCGCCCGACTTTGACATTGATTATTCCTGGAAGGAGCGGGATACCGTTTTGGATTATATTTTCGATAAATATGGCACTACCCATACAGCTTTGCTGGGGACCATTTCAACTTTCAGGGGGAAATCAATCATCCGCGAATTATGCAAAGTCTATGGACTACCCAAAGAGGAGATTGACAGCATTATAGCTAAGCCTTCGAATTATGTGAATCAGGACGAGACTATTGATAAAATTTTTCGCCTGGCAAAGAAACTTGAAAATTTTCCTAACCTCCGAAGCATCCATGCAGGAGGAGTTCTGATTTCGGAAAAACCGGTCACTCAATACACTGCCCTGGACCTTCCTCCCAAAGGGTATCCAACTACCCAGTGGGACATGTATTCAGCCGAAGATATTGGATTTGAAAAACTGGATATTCTCAGTCAGCGTGGAATCGGACATATCAAAGATACTGTGGAGATCGTCGGAAAAAATTGTGGAGTGAATATTGATATTCATAACACAGATAAAATTAAGGAAGATTCAAAGGCGAAAGCCCTTTTAAAAAGCGGTGAAACAACCGGCTGTTTCTATATTGAAAGTCCTGCCATGCGGGGCTTGCTAAAGAAATTAAAATGCAGCGATTACATAACACTTGTAGCAGCTTCTTCAATTATTCGTCCGGGAGTAGCCAAATCTGGTATGATGAAGGAGTACATACGCAGGTTTCATGAACCGGATAAGATAAACTACATCCATCCGGTAATGAAAGAACAACTTGCTGAGACTTACGGTGTAATGGTTTACCAGGAAGATGTATTAAAGGTTTGCCATCATTTTGCCGGACTGGACATGGCCGATGCAGATATTCTGAGAAGAGCCATGAGTGGAAAATATCGTTCTAAAAAGGAATTCAGACGTATTGAAGAAAAATTCTTCAGCAATTGCCGTGAAAATGGCTATGCTGAATCTATCACAAAGGAAGTTTGGCGGCAGATTGAGTCCTTTGCAGGCTATTCCTTTTCCAAGGCTCACTCAGCCTCTTATGCAATGGAAAGCTTCCAGAGTTTGTATCTGAAAGCTTATTACCCCATTGAGTTTCTGACAGCCGTTATTAATAATTTCGGAGGGTTTTACCATACATGGGTCTACGTCAACGAAGCCCACAGATACGGAGCCAACATTGAACTTCCCTCTGTGAATAAAAGTGAATATCTTACCTGCACAGACAGCCAGAATATTCATTTGGGGTTTATTCACCTAAAGGATTTGGAGAAAAAATCTGTGGATAAATTTATTGAAGAGCGTAAAAGACATGGCAATTATAATAACCTTGAGGATTTTATTGATCGTACAGCTATTCTTAAAGAGCAGCTCATTATTTTGATAAGAGCCGGCGCTTTTCGATTTACAGGTAAATCTAAAAAAGAGTTGCTATGGGATGCTCATTTATTAACAGGACATAAACCTATAGTAACCAGTCATTTAAAATTGTTTCAAACCGATACAAAAAAGTATGAGTTACCTGAGTTGAGCGATACAGAAATTGAACATGCTTATGATGAAATAGAATTGTTAGGCTTCCCTGTTACGCTCACTTACTTTGATTTTCTGAAGACCTCCTTCAGAGGAGAGATTAAAGCCAAAAATTTAATGAGTTATGTGGGAAAAACTGTTAAAATGATAGGAACCCTTGTCACCATTAAATATGTAAGAACCGTAAGAAAAGAAATTATGAATTTTGCTGCATTTCTAGATCCGGAGGGTATCTTTTTTGATACGGTTCATTTCCCGGACAGTCTGAAAAAATATCCTTTCCAGGGCCATGGTGTGTATTTGATACTTGGGAAAGTTGTGCAGGAGTTCGGGTTTCCCTCACTTGAGGTTCAAAAAATGGCAAAATTGCCTTTGAAACCTAATCCTCAAAGTGAGTAAAGACAGGAGAGGGGAGGAAAAAGCAAAAGTATTTTATTTGAGGCAAATATAGAGCCTGATAAATAGAATCGGATTATGAAATACCTTCTAAATGAAATTTTAAACTATTATTAGAAATAAGACAGCTATTATTTTACTGTTTTTCAGTCTCTTCAGTTTCAGTATCGTTAAAAAAATTAGATTACCTATCTATTTAAAAGGTTGATCAGTTCTTTTGCATTTAATATTTGTGCATATCCATATTCAAGCGTACTCAGGGTCGATAAGTGTACATCTTCAGCTTCTATGATTTTGTTTTTGTATTGTAAATCGCGTGTTGCACAAGCATCAGAAACCACAAAACATTCATATCCTTTATCACTGGCAGCACGAGTGGTTGCCTCAACACACATGTGTGTCATCATACCTGTTATAACCAGGTGTGTAATTTGTTTTTCTTTCAGATAACTTTCCAGTCCGGTACCAAGAAAACTATTGGCTTTATTTTTTGTGAAGATTTTTTCTCCATCTTTGGGCATTACATCTGTATGAATTCCTTTGTTTTTATCTGTATTATGTTTAATATGAATTATATGCATTTTATTGTTTCTGAATTCATCAAGCACCTTCGAAGCTTTTGCGCTTGCTCTTTCCGGATTTTCAAGAGGCATCTGCCCACCTGGAAAATAGAAATCCTGCATATCAATAATTAAAAGAGCTGTTTTCTCCGGGGGTAATTGATGTTTGCCTGCATTTCCCTGGGATAGTAATGAATGAGAAAGGAAAACTGTAAAAAAAAGGATTGATAAAATTTTAATAGATTTCATAATTGAGCATTTAAATATTCTAAAAAACATTTAAAGGTATTAAAAGTTTAGAAATTCCATTTGCTTTTTTCTCTTCAGATAAAATTTTAATTCATGCAGCATTTTTAATGCAATTAAGTCATTTTGTCAGCGTGTTCTATATCGGACAACAATGTCCGTTTATGAACATTAATTTTTTTTAAATAATTATTAAATAGCTATAATGTAATGAATTAGATATAATGGTTTGTTTATTGTAGTATTATACAAAAAGTTGCTATGAAAACTTTGGGTTATATTTTTCTATTTTTTACCTTCTTAATAAGCCATCAATCTTTTGCAGATTCAAAATCTTTCCAGGCCCAGAAAATTAAGAAATCTCCTCAAATAGATGGAAGATTTAACGAGGAAGCCTGGAAAAAATCAGATTGGATCAATGATTTTACGCAGCGTAGTCCTTATGAAGGTAAAGAACCTTCTGAACTCACAAAGTTTAAAATACTTTATGATAATGATTACTTATATGTAGGAATTAGATCATTTGACAGCCAGCCGGATAAGATTGTTAAGCGATTATCAAGAAGAGATAACCTGGAAGGTGATTATGTTTCTGTTCAGATAGACAGTTACAATGACAAGCGCACTGCATTTGTTTTTAGTGTAACGGCAGCAGGAGTGAAGGAAGACATGGTTATAAGTGATGATGGAAATAACAATAATATCAACTGGGATCCAATCTGGTATGTGGAAACTCAAATAGATGATAAAGGATGGACAGCTGAAATGAAAATTCCCTTTACACAACTGCGGTTTAGTAAGAAAGGAGAACAATCATGGGGTTTTGAAATAATCAGGAGTATTTACAGGCACCAGGAATCGGTTATGTGGAAGTTAATCCCCAAAGATGCCGGAGGCTGGGTAAGTCAGTTTGGTCAACTGAAAGGAATGAATAATATCAAACCTCAAAAAGAAAAATCAATAACCCCTTATACGGTTGCTAAACTTGAAAAATTTGAGAAAGTAGCTGAAAACCCCTTTAAATCATCAGGGAGCAATTCAAATATAAATGCAGGATTTAACGGAAAGTTTGGAGTGACCAACAACTTAACTTTAGATTTAGCGATTAACCCAGACTTTGGACAGGTCGAAGCAGACCCATCTCAGGTAAATCTGAGTGCTTATGAAACTTTTTTTGAAGAAAAGAGACCTTTCTTTATTGAAGGTAGCAATATTATGAATTTCAGGTTAATGGTTTTTGGCAATTTTATGAGTGATAACTTATTTTATTCGAGAAGAATCGGGAGAACTCCTCATTATTATCCTGATGCTGAAGATGATGAATATGTTAAAACACCTGATAATACGAATATTTTGAGTGCACTGAAACTTACAGGTAAAACCAAATCAGGCTGGTCGGTTGGCGTACTGGAGAGTGTTGCAGGAAAAGAGACTGCCACAATAAGTGATGGGAATGATAATTTTCAACAGACAGTTGAACCGCTCACAAATTATTTTCTGGGCAGGGTTCAAAAAGATTTTAACGAAGGGAATACAATGTTAGGAGGAATATTTACTGCCACCAACAGAAAGATAAACCACGATCATTTAGATTTTCTCCATGATCAGGCCTATACCGGAGGCTTCAATTTCCAGCACCAATGGAAAGACAAAACATATATGTTAGCAATACGAGGAATTTTTAGTCACGTAAGAGGCGATAATGAGGCTATTATTCAAACTCAGCGATCATCAGCAAGATATTACCAGAGGCCCAATACACCACACACCAAACTTGATTCTTCCAGAAATTCTCTTACTGGTCATGGTGGTAGCCTTATGTTTGGTAAGATGGGAAATGGAAAAATCAATTATATGCTGTTTGTTAATTATAAATCGCCTGGTCTGGAACTTAATGATATGGGTTATCAACGTAAAGCAGATGAAATATCCCAGTTAGGCTGGATTCAATATGGTTTCAGGGAACCTTTTAGCATCTTTAAAAATTTGTTTATCAGTTCGAATCAGTGGATTGTCTGGGATTATGCAGGAACCAACCTTGTTAAAGGCGGAAATGTGCAAATGAGCATGAATTTTAAAAATCACTGGGATTTTCATTACGGTGTTAATGTCAACAGTGTGACCCTGGACAGAACAGCCCTGAGAGGAGGACAGTATTTTAAAGAACCGGCCAGTTTAAATTATTGGGTTAACCTGGGAACCGATCCCCGAAAACCTGTTCAGATAGATTTATGGGGTAACCAGAGCTGGCGTAAGTTTGATTATGAAAAAAGCAAGAACATTGGTGTAGATTTTACTTTCAGACCACACAATACACTGGATGTTAGCATTAGTCCTTCTTATAGTACAAGTAACAAGGAGATCCAATATATCGATACAAAAGAACTGACAAACGATACAAAATATTTAATGGGAACTATAAACCAAACGACATTTGGTTTATCTCTGCGTATTAATTTCAGCATTTTACCTGATTTATCTATACAATATTGGGGACAACCTTTTATTGCATCGGGTAATTATAGTGATTTTAAATATATAACTGATCCTTTAGCTGAAAATTATTATGATCGATTTGAAGTTTATCATGGTAGCCAGGTGAATTACAAAAATGAAGACGAAATTTATGAAATAGATGAAAATTATGATGGTTCTGTGGATTATTCTTTTGATAATCCAGATTTTAATGTGTTGCAGTTCAGATCGAATTTAGTGGCAAGGTGGGAATACATGCCCGGATCAACATTATATCTGGTTTGGTCACAAAACCGTGATGATTATTTACACAGCGGAAATTTTGTTTTAAATCGCGATCTTAATGCATTAGGAAATACCTACCCGCATAATATTTTTCTGGTGAAACTGACTTACAGATTTGGTTTGTGATTTAGAGTTCTATGCAAACCATGAATAAAAAAACCTTCTGAATTCAGAAGGTTTTTTTAATGCTTTTTAATTCTTCTATTCTTTAATAATTTTAAAAACGCCGGTTTCTTTCTTTTCATTGACAATTTTTATGAGATATATACCCGGATTAAATCCTTCCATATTGACATTAATCCGGCCGTTTTCAGAAGGACTGTGAATTGTTTTCATTGTTTGTCCTAAATATGACAGTATCTCAATTTTGTTAATGCTTCCCCGGTAATTTATTGATAAATTGCTCCTGACAGGATTCGGGAAATAATCTATGTGTTTTTCGTCGATTCCATTAATGTTGGTAGCAGGATCGTAGAAATTAGCTACAAGGTTTATATCAGATTCTACTTCAAAGGAATATAAAGAATCTGACGACACTTTATCTCCTTTAACAGTCCATTTTTCAAACAGATAACCAGAATTGGGAGTTGCCACAACAGTAGCAGTATCGCCGATTTGGAATACGCCACCACCTGAAACGTTGCCATAAGAAGGTGGGTATGCTTCAACGTAAACTCTTTTACCCATTGTAAAATGTGCTACAAATTGTGTATCGCTTTTAAGTATAAAAGTATAACTTGAATCTGTTGATATGGTGTCGCTGTTTGAGGTCCAGTAATCAAAGCCGTAGAGGCTATCGGAAACAGCTGTTATTGTTACATCATTTCCTGCATTATAGGTTGTATCACCAATTGTATATCCTGCAGTATCCGGGTCGGCAAGTAAATTCACCTGGAATTGTTGTATATCTCCGTTTACATCTGTTCTGATTAAATAAATATTATGATTCTGGATCCCGGATTTGGCTGTATACCCTGAAATAATATATCCATTATCAGATGTTTCTTCTACAGAATAGCCATAATCTATATCATTTTCTCCAAAAGTTTTGGTCCATAAAGTATCGCCTGTGGAGTTTGTTCTTACTACATAAACATCCATGTCTTCGTTAAAACTATTGGTTTTTCCGGTAACGATATAACCACCATCATTTGTTTGTTTTACAGCCCTTGCCTGTTCCATTCCGGAACCTCCGTATGTACTGGTCCATAATGTATCTCCATTGGAGTCGGTTTTTACAAGATAGAAATCGTACCCTCTTTCATCATCATTTTCAGTAACTCCTGCCAGGATGTATCCGTCATCATTTGTTTGTTGCGCAGAATAAGCAATATCGAAATTGCTGTTTCCATAGGTTTTTGTCCAAACAGTATCTCCGGCAGCATCTGTTTTCATAAGGAACATTCTGGATTTTCCTTTTTCTTTTTTAGATAATTTTTCCTTTGCATTCTGAATGATTGTATCGCTCTCTGTATATCCGGCAGCAAAATACCCTCCATCAGTGGTTTGATTTACAGCAAAGACTTCCTCATAATTACTTCCGCCATAAGTTTGAGTCCATAAAGTATCACCGTTGCTGTCGGTTTTTATCAGGTAAATGTCTTTAAGTCCGGCACCAAAACTTTCTGTATAGCCACCAATGAGATAACCATTATCATCGGTCTGGTCTGAAACATAGCCCGCTTCGTAACTTTCTGAACCATATGTCCTGGTCCACAAGGTATCTCCGTTAATGTCGGTTTTTATCAGATACACATCATAACCAGTTGAGTCAGTTCTTTCAGTGTATCCCGTAATAGCAAACCCATTATCTGCAGTTTCCTGTACATGACACCCAAAATCTGACCTGATGCCTCCGTAAGTTTTGCTCCACAATGTATCACTATCAGCATTAACTTTAACGAGGTACACATCTTCTTTGCCTGCACCGTAACTCACAGTCCAGCCAGCAACAACATAATTACCGTCAGTAGTTTGTATAACTGATTTTCCTTCTTCATAATTCAGTCCACCATAGGTCCTTTCAAATGTTTGTGCTTGTATAGAGAGAGTTAACAGGGTTATGGTTATTGTAAAAATAAGTCTTTTCATTGATGTAATATTTTTAAGAAATTTAGATGCAGTCAGCAAAGAAAAAACATTTTTAGCTGACATCAAAACCATAAGTTCTTCAATGTTTAA
>CAYWSJ010000032.1:16465-36391 GCA_964461045.1 uncultured Bacteroidales bacterium
GCAAAGAAAAAACATTTTTAGCTGACATCAAAACCATAAGTTCTTCAATGTTTAATAAATTTTATTAATTTCCTTATAATTAACCACTTAAATTTTATATATATTAAGGAACTGTTTTGATTTTATTAGAAAATTATACTTCACCAAATTTTAAGATGGTATTTTGCATAGCCCTAAAGATAGGACGGGTCTATTCTAAATTATTTTGTTAAAACAGTATAAAATCAATTCAGTTTCTAGTTGTTTTTCTTTCCGGATTCGGGTTCTTCTTTCTTTTTAGATTGATTTGTTTTACTTGGTTCTTTCTTATCTGTGGGTTGTTTTACAGTATTTTTGTTCTTTTTATTATCAGACTTTTTGTCTTGTTCCTTTTTTTTATTCCTGTTTTCTTTCTTTTGCTCTTTTCTTTTTTCTGCTTCAAGCTTTGCTTCATTTATTGTTTGCTCTACTTCTCTAACATGCTTCCTGAATCGTGAAAAACTTTGTTTTGTAGATAAGATATAGCGATAAATTACATTTCCAAAAAAGCTTTTTTTAATGGTTCGTTTTCTTCTTGGAATATCTTCTATAACATTAATAAAGTCTTTATTATTTGAATACACTCTTAACATGCCACGGAAATAATAAAAATAATAGAATCTTTCATCATCCAGTTTAAGATAGATATAAATTTTATCTCCGTATGTTTTTTTAGCAATTTCAATGAATCCGTTTACTTGTTTGTTTATCGCTTTCCCATTGATAGTAGCAATTCCAAAATCATCTTTTGCTATGTATGAATCTGTAGAAGTATGCCAGGTAAAATCAATATTTGAAAACAGAATATTGGGCTTATTAAATTCTTTAGGAACTTCAGCTTCTTCACCAAATAATTTTTGTTGGTTAAGATAGTTTGAAGCCACTTCTTCACCATACAACTCATTAAGATTTTTTTCAAGGTGTCTGGAATTTAAGTTGATGGGATCAAGATTTTTCCTTTCTTCAATATCCGAAATCATAGTATCTAAAGCTGCATCACTAAACAAGAATTCCAGGGGTAAGGTTAAAGAAACTTTTATTTCATTCTCCTTTAATTTGTGATTCAATCTTCCCACGGGGTTAATCTTAAATTTGCCATAATCAACGCCTAAATTCATTTTACCTTCCGCATAATATCTGCAATATTTTTTATTTAGACTTGTAAGGTTCCCTAGTGTGTCGGGATCATCAAGTTTAGGTTTGGAAGCTATTTTAAACTTACCTTCGTTTTCATTATAATTTAGGTAACCACTTGAAGTTAGCAGAGGTTCATCACTGGCGTCTTTTCTGGGTGTCAGGAAAGTAGGATAAATATGAGTAGTGTCTATGGTTATATAAGGGCCATTATATATGTTTTCTCCGTTAACATCCGTATTTTTTTCGCCAACTGGAATATAAATACTATCCGGGTGAATTACAGATTCAAAAGAAGCAAATCGTTGTGGAATACGGGGGCAATCATGGAACATTTTAACTCCGCCTTTGAATTTCAAATCTTTTCTTAGGGATTTGAGAAAAACATCTCCTTTGTATCCGAAATGGGGACTTAAGGTGAAGCTATCAGGTTCTGTTATGGTTCCTTCTGCCCTGGTATGAATTGTATTGTCCACCATTATTTTATTAAAATGAACAACTTGTTTTTTGTCATTCTTGTCTACATAATGATAATCGCCTTCACCGGTATAATTTTTTCTTCCTTTTATCTTAATCTCAGCATCGAATATTCTGTGATATTTTTTTGTTGTGTCTGTAATAATCTCTGCTTTTTTAAGAGGATGCATATTTGCCGTTTCTCCGATGGTTAAGTTTTTTTCGTGAGGATAAATTTTTGCATCGGCCACATGAATATATTCCACCTGGTGCGAATTAATAGTGTTGTCTTTTAATTTAAAGGTACTTTTGGGTGATGAATACCTCAGAGAATCCTGCTCTAAATGGGTTGATAAATAAACTGCACCCCGTACATTTCCATCTTTGAGTTCTGCCAGTTCTGTAACTTCCTCTTCATCAGCTATGGTGGTCATAGGCGTGGACTCTATTTCAAGCTCATCATCATCCATTTTCCAGACAAATTTATTCAGGTAGCTTTTGTACAGGTTTTTTGGAAAATCAGCGATTGCATAATCTTTTATAGTTTCGAATCTTCCTCTTTGATAATCGAAATCAATCCGGGCATTGACAGTATCTGTAGTGAATGCAATTTCCGTACTGTCGATTGTTCTTAATTTAAAATTAGCTGTATCTGCCTCAAAAGCCCTGGATTTAAAATCAAAATAATTGGAATTGAGCACAGCCTTTGAGAGATCCATCTTACCCTTTCCTTTTAATCCGGTAGGTTTAAGTTTTAAAGTCCCGGAGAGGTGCGAACCTTCGTTAAACATTTCAAATGGCTCTTTAGTTTGCTCTATATTCATTTCATCTTCATGTGGATACCATTTTATGTTTACAGCCCGGGAGGCTAATTTGGGGTATTCTATTCCTGTTGTTTTTTGATCCATTGTGAATTCGGTAGCATGTATAGAAGTTGAATCCGGGAAAAACAGTATATCTTCTGTAACAGCTTCTGAGGTAAGATATTTTAGTCTTCCCTTCCCTTTTAACCCCTTGTTGCTCATGTCTATAGTGTTATAATATTCCCCTTTTCCTTCGTAAAGAGGGAAACCTCCCTCAGGGGTACTCCTTCTGAAGCCAAGAGAGTTGTCTTCCCGTAAACGCAATGTTTCTCTGAAAGGAGGAAAGATATCTGCTGAATGAAAGTTACCTTTAAACTCGAGATTATCAGGATTAAAATTATCCAGGCTATCCATCTTAAAGGGATCTAACTGGAAATAGAAATTTTCTCTTTTATAAGGTCCGTTAAACAGGTCATCATAATAAACAAAAGATTTCTGCTTACTTTCAAAAACAGGGTATTTGGGATAATTCTCCTTCCCCGATTTATTATTCGGATCATCAATATAAATATCGCCGGATAGTTCCTCAATTGTATTTTGAACATTATCCAGAACAGCTCTTCCATACATATTCATTTCCTCTGTCTGGAATTTCATTCTTAGAGAGTCAATTTTGTTTAAGGTAATCTTAAAATTTTTATAATCGAAAAAGAAGTCGTCGCCAAGAAAAGTAAACAATCCTGAAATTACACCACCTCCAAAACTGAAATTTCGGTTTTCTTTCATCACAATTTTTCGTCCCCTGGGAATAATTATTACATTTTGCGAATCAGACACATGGACTTCAGGGACACCTCTGATGGTTAAATTCATATTTCTCAGATTCAGCACACCATTATGGTTTGGCGCTTCAACTGTTGAATTTAAATTGATTACATCATAGTCGATTTTTTTTATTCTTGCGCTTATATAATCAAATAATTTATCATTTATGGTGACAGTGTCTTCATCAAAGTCAAAAAATATAAAACCATCTTTGGCAATTGGAAAAAGTCTTTGCCGCACCTGGTATATTGGTTTTTCTATATATTTAGCAAAATTTTTCACGTCAAATTGCCTGGTAGAATCATTCTTCCAGTAATAGTTACGGATAGCAATCAGGGGATGTTTATCATCTCTCATTTCAAGCTCTCGCCATTTGTCTAAGGTGAAATAGTTCATAGATGTGAAAGTGGCTTCACCAACTTGAGAATTTCTGCTGTGTGTAAAAAAGATAGAATCTTTGGTTGTGTTCCACAGCAAACGGTCTATATCCATTGAAATCTGGTGGTAAGTATCATAATAAACACTTTGCGACAAAACACTTTCGTTGGGTCCAAGTTCAATTTCCTGGTTTTTTACAATGTAGTTAAACTGTAACCCGGTGTGATAAATAGAATCGTTACCTAAATGAATCGTTACACTGGCCTTTCTGGAAACAGCCCTGTCTTTCGACAAAATAAAAACGTTTGATTTTGCGGTCATAAATTTCTTATCATGCCGAAAAACCCGCATTATTGCGTCTTTGTTTTCACCACCAGATCCAATAAACTGGGCTCCCTTCATTGTGAAGCCACCAGTATAATTCATATTTTCATAAATGTTATTAATCTTAAAGATTTTTTTATAGGATTTAAAAACGGGGTAAATTGCTTGCGAAGGTTTTATAACATGGACCAATTTGTCTTCAATCCGACCGAGCACAGGTTCATCAAAATAGAGAGAGTTTATAAATTCTACTGAATCGGCAGTATATGTAGCTTTTCTTAGGTTCAGCTCATAATCTTTTAGTTGTACATAAACATCTTCAGGTTCATAACCGGCTCTTTTCCAGGTTACTTTGCCGTTTGTGCCATCCCATTCTTTTGTAAATGGATAAAACGTACCAGAGGTCTCTTGAATCTGAATACTATCTTCTCTGAACTTACATTTTAAAGTGGTATTGGGATAAATTATTTTCAGGGTGGAATCGTAAGTAAAAGAGAGGTTGTTGCTTGTAGAATACCAGTTTCGTGTATTTGAAAGGTAAAGTGCATTTTCTTTTGAGAATCCTAAAGTAAATTTCAGGTAATCCGAATATTTTGATAGTATTCCTTTTTTACTTTTCATAATTGATCTCAGTCCCGTCATCCATGTATCAAAATGTAATGAATCAAATTTGGTTTTGTTAATTTCAATGAACAGATTCATCATATTTGTGAAATGAGGCTCTCTTTTTCCGCGATTTTTCAATAAAAGGTTTGATACTACAACTATGCTGTCGCGTTTAGCTGGTAAAAAACCACCTGTGCTCCATCTATTTATAAAAGTGTCGAGCAGCGCTTCATGTTTTTCATTTATTCTTTTATGAAGATGTTCTTCAAGTGTTTGGATATATTTTGCTGAATCTTCGGGAAATTCATCAATTGTTTGTCCAAATGAAGAAGAGCACGTAAAGCCAAAAATAATCAACAGAAAAACTTTGGGAATCGGGCCTGTAATTGCTTTCATATTGCTTGGTGTATGGTTTATGGTAAAAATAGTTTAAAACGAATAAGTTTCAAAATCTATTGGTTACAAGATTTGTATTTCAGTTTATAATTCAAGGGGATTACAGTTTAGTGATGCGTAAGTGTTATTTTACAAAAGTTGCTGCAATCCAGTTATTATCTTCTTTATAATGATCAAGGCGTAAATTACATTTAGTGGCTTTTTCTTCAATTTTATCAAGATCATCATGGTAAAAACCACTGAGAATAAGTTTTCCACCTGTTACCAGATGTTTTTCATAAGTAGGAATATCCTTCAGCAAGATATTCCGGTTAATGTTTGCCATGAAGATGTCATACTTTTTGTTGGGCAGCGAGTAAGCATCTCCCTGGATAGTATGAATATGAAACTGACCGTTCATCTTGATATTTTCTAAAGTGTTTTTATAAGCCCATTCATCATTATCTATTGCCCAAACCTCTTTTGCATTCATTATAGCTGCAAGAATGGCAAGAATACCTGTTCCACATCCCATATCCATTACTGTTTTTCCATCAACCTTATTGTTTAGCAGTTCCTTTATCATTAAACTTGTAGTGTAATGGTGACCTGTACCAAAGGACATCTTAGGTGTTATGCATATTTTGTATTTGTAATTTTCCGGAACCTGATGAAAAGAAGCATGAATATAGCATTGATCATCTATCACTACCGGTTGAAAACTTTTTTCCCATTTCTTATTCCAGTCTTCATCTTCCAGGGTCTTCTGGTGAACCGAGATCTTACCGGGGAACATAGTCAAAGCTGGTAAATATTCTATCTGTTCATCGCGAAATAAATTTTCCGGGATATAGGCTTTTATTCCTTCAGGAATGTCAAGAAAGCCTGTATATCCCTCTTCTGAAAGCTGAGCAGTTAATATGTCGGCAATAAGTTTTTTTTCCTTTTGGTTTTCATGGATTTCGAAAGTAATTTCAACAGTTTTCATCTATATAGTATAATTATTTGTGATTAGGATTGTTATGCCGATAGAAAGCTAAAAATTTACTTAAATAATTTTCCAATTTCAACGAAATCATCGGATTTTAGGGAGGCCCCACCTATGAGTCCCCCATTTATGTCGGGTTGTGAGAACAAACCGGCTGCATTGTTTGGTTTACAGCTTCCTCCATACAATATTGGTAAACTGGATCCTATCTCTTTCCCAAATTTTTCTGTAATAAGTTTTCTTATGTACTCATGCATTTCCTCTGCTTGCTCATTAGTGGCTGTTTTGCCTGTTCCTATTGCCCAAACAGGTTCATACGCAATAATGATCTTATTTATATCTTCTTCCTTCAGTTTTAATATGGTATTCTGAATTTGCGATTTAACAACATCAAAATGATTGCCGTTTTCTCTTTCATTAAGCTTTTCACCACAACATACAATTGGTTTTAAATTGTGTTTTAAAGCACGGATGATTTTGGCATAAATTAGTTCATCGGTTTCATCAAAGTAAGCTCTTCTTTCCGAGTGTCCCAGAATAACATATTCAGCGCCAGTTGATTTAATCATTTCGGCTGAAACTTCTCCGGTAAATGCACCTTTTTCTTCTGAGCTGCAATTTTGAGCAGCTACTTTTATTTTGCTGTCTTTTGTTAAAGAAGCAGCTTTTTCCAGATGAATGTAAGGTGGTCCGATTATTATTGTAACATCATCCGGGACCTGGTTTGCTTTATTAATAATATCATTTGTCAGTTCAATACCTTCCTGAAGGTTTTTATTCATTTTCCAGTTGCCTGCAACTATTTTTGGTTCCATAATCAGAGGTTTTTTTGTTTCAGTACTAAGATAAAAAATATATAGGTTTTATAACTTGATTGTTATATTTAACTTAATCTTACTCTCGGATCTAAAAGTGAATAAGAGATGTCTACCAGGATATTAATGATAATAAAAATAATTGAAATGGTGAGTACTGTTCCCATAACTACTGGTAAATCATATTTATTAAGCGCATCAACAATGACATACCCAAGTCCTTTCCAGCCAAAAATGTATTCAACAAAAACAATCCCTGCCATAAGGCTTGCAAACCAGCCTGAAACTGTTGTAATAACTGGGTTAAGTGAGTTTCTTAAGGCATGTTTGAATAAAATTCTAGAAAAAGACAGTCCTTTGGCCTTGGCGGTGCGAATATAATTTTGAGAGAGAATATCCAGCATGGAGTTTCTTGAAAGCTGTATGACTATGGCCAATGGCCTTATCCCAAGGGTAAAAGCAGGAAGAATGAGGTTTTTTAACTCCAGGTGAATGCCTCTGCCAAAGTCGTCTATTTCATACAAATTCCCGGTTAGGTTAAGCCCTGTATAATCGCCCAGGACAAAAGCAAACAGCCAGCCTATCAGAATGGCTGCAAAAAACGATGGAAGCGACATTCCAAAAGCTGAAAAGAATACAGCCAGCCTGTCATATAGAGTGTCTTTATAGATAGCTGCTACAATTCCCAGGAAGATCCCCAGAATTGAGGCAAAAACAATTGAGGACAGGGCCAGGATAAATGTGTTTGGGATGGTTTCTGAAATAATCTGATTTACCTTTTTTTTGCTTTGATATGATCGGCGGAGATAGGGATATTTTAATACCAGGGTATGTTTCTTTCCGCTTATAATTTTCTGATAAGGCTTGTATTTATCCGGATCCAGGTAGAAATAACTTTCTTTATTTTTTGAGTGATAAGAAACAGGAGAGAGGTCATTCAAATATTTCAGGTATTGCATTCCCTTGGGTTTATTCAGCCCCAGATCTTTTCTTATTGATTCAATTGAAGCAATATCTGATCTTTGGCCCATAAGCATTCTGGCCGGATCACCTGGCAGAATATTAAACAGAAAAAAAACGAGTGTTGCCACACCCCACAAAATCAGGATGGCATATAATATTCTTTTAATAAGATATTGCCCCATTGTACTGTTTTATTGCAATCCATGCAAATATAGTAAAACTATGAAAGAAGTTTTTCAAATGAAATAATTCTCGTTACAGAACATCCATTAGATATATTATGAATTCAGCTGTGTTTTTCCTTTCTTATTTTTATTCTGGTTTTTCTGAAATTTAGGATTGGAGAGATACTCTTCTTCCAGTTCGTTAATTTCCGGAATGGTGTTGTGATGCCATTTATCAAGTATTGTCCCCTTTTTCATCAGCATTAACCCAGGATTTGATCTTATAATTGTTTTAAGGGTGATTTCATCGGTCATATAAAAAGAGAAATTTGCTCCTGTTTCATTTTTAAATTTTTCTATTGCATGATCAAGAGAGGAGGTAAGACAAATGAATGAACAATTCTCCCTTGTTTTGCAGTAACTTGCCAGGTCATTTATTTGATCCATATCAGATCGATCCGTTTTTTTCAGGTCATAAGCAATCAGAAGAAAAACGAATTTATTTTCCTCGAGAACCAGGTCGGTAATATCTGTTCCTTCTCTTGTAGTTATTGTAAAATCATGTATTGGTGGAACGTAACCTTCTTTGACCTTAATATTTTTTGTAGATACCCACTGCCAGGTAGAATCCGGAAGATTATCCATAGTAAATTCCTTTATCTTTCCATTCTTTTTGTATTTCAGAATTGTTTTAAACTCTGGCTGGGGAGCATCTTCTGGTATTTTCATCTTTTCAGGAATATAAGTTTCCACATTATAAGGACGGAAATCTATAATGGGCAGGTGAGTGTAGCAATAAAAGGAAACAGAGACCATTGCTGCTGCAGACAAACCAACAGCCAGCCATTGTTGCTTTTTGTTGAATGAAGGCTGAAACTTGTTTCTCCTGATAAATACAAAGACCACCAACAGAGTTATTATTACATTTTTCCAGAATGTTTCCCAGTTTGTCATTATAATAGCATCGCCAAAACATCCACAATCCTGAACCGGGTTTTCTAGTGCCAGGTATAAGGTAAGAGGAGTGAAGAAAGCCATGAAAATAAGTGCCAGCCATGATGCAATTCGCATGCGGGAATTGAAAAGCATTGCTGCTCCCAGAACAAACTCGAGTGTACTTAGCAGAATAGCCAATGGGAGGGCTAAAGGATCCAGAAATTCCAGACCAAATGCTGTAAAATAATCTGAAAATTTATAAGTAGAACCCAGGGGGTCAATTCCCTTTACAAAACCTGAGAACAAAAAAACGATTGCTACGAGTATGCGGATGATATTTTGTATTTTTTTCATCATTGATCAATATATTTAAAAGCCTAAAAATATTTTATTTTTTTCTGAAAAATCCCAAATTTATAAAAAGATTGCTAATATTGTTTTGATTTTCATCATGTGATTAATTTTTATCTTAAAGCAATAGGATATGAGTCTTGAAAGAATACTTAAATTAGGGAATCCAGAGCTTTATAAGGTTTCTGATCCGGTGGAGAAAAAAGATATTCCCAGCGTCATTCGGTATGTTGAATTGATGGATCAGATCATTACTGATTTTCGCTTAAAATATGGTGCCGGAAGGGCTATAGCAGCCCCACAGGTTGGCATGCAGAAAAGGTTTATATATTTAAGAATTGATAAGCCCTTCATTATTATAAATCCCGAAATATTTGATAGAAGCGAATCAATGATTGAGTTATGGGATGATTGTATGAGTTTTCCCGACCTCCTGGTTAAGGTTGAAAGATATAAGTCATGTAGAATAAAGTTTCTTGATGAAGAATGGAATCAGCATGAATGGTTGTTAGAGGATGATATGTCTGAACTCCTTCAGCATGAGCATGATCATCTTGATGGCATTCTTGCCACACAAAGGGCAATTGATAATCGTTCTTTTGCCTTGAGAAGTGAGATTGAAAATATTTAGAAACCTCTATGCCAAAAGTGGATTTAACAAGGTCCTTGCCGAATTAATTCTAACGAAGGATTTTTCTTACAAAAGCCACTGTAAAATAAGACATCAGAAACAGACCAATAAATCCTTCAATGCCGCAAAACCATCGTATAATTCCTTCCGGGTAATAATCGCCATATCCAATGGTCAGAAAAGTTATTGCACTATGATAAAAAGCTACTTTAAGGCTTGATAAGCCTGTGTCGCCCATAGAAGAAATGATTTTTGTGTTTGCAATTAAAGGCAGGATAAAATACAACAATGCAAAAAACAAGTAACTAAAGAACATGCTAATCAATACTCTGACAGGGTCAGTTGCATATAAACCTACGCGGTCAAAAATAAGCCACTTAAGCGCATGTGTAGGATAAGCCCATAAGGCATTCCACTTATTCCTTTGGAGGTTTTGTTTCAGGTCGGCTTTCATCTCATGTCTTTTAAACTGCACATAAGCTGCATCTTCATCGGAATACTGACCCGTTATGTAAAAGTTTTCCTTAAGAATTCTGAATTGTTCTGATTTATCTCTGACAGAAGTGTTGCTCTGGCCTGTTATGAGGTTTTTTACTTTATTTTTTCTCCAGTCAATAAATATCCTGCCTATCAATCTTGCCCCTGAAAAATTTATAGTTTCTATTTGAACTCTGAAATCATGCGGTTTTAAATCCAGAATATCTCTTATAATGGTGTCAGAAAGATCAATATATTTTGCTTTGTTCAGGCGAAGATCCACGTAATAATCAAGATGGCATGATTTCAGTGATAAATCATTCACTTCTGCGTTATAAAAACTAAGTTCTCCTTTCCCGAATGATGAATTGTCAAAAATTACTGTAGTGCCATAAAATTCTGCAAGCTGGAAAGAAATATCTCCATCATTCCAGTGTGTTCTTTTAAAAGTAAGCTTTCCGTTGATAAGCTGACAGGCTTCAAATGATTTGGCACCTGATCCAAAATGGGCCCTGTTAAAATTAACTTTACTGTCTTTAAATTCTGTAGTTCTGAAATCTACTTTCCCATCTCCGAACTCAGTCCTTTCGAAAGAAACATCACTTGTTCCGAATTTTGCAAAATGAAAATCCACTTTCCCTGTTCCAAACTGAGTTACTTTAAAGGATACTTTCCCATCATCAAATCTGGTGTCAATAAAAGAAAC
Organism: uncultured Bacteroidales bacterium; assembly: GCA_964461045.1. Taxonomy (GTDB): domain Bacteria; phylum Bacteroidota; class Bacteroidia; order Bacteroidales; family UBA12077; genus JAGXLC01. Next base: position 27,416 of record CAYWSJ010000032.1, read on the forward strand.
ATCTCCATCATTAAATTCTGCATTCTGAAACAGTACTTTCCCTTTTCCAAAAACGGTATTCTGAAAGTTTTTTTCACCTTTTGTAAAATATGAATTTTTCAGATTTAATTCTCCTTCTTTAATATTTACATAACTGAAATCAAAAATCTTTGTGTTAAAGAAGCAATAGCTAAGGTTTATTCCGCCCTTATGAAAATCAGTACCTTGAAATATGACATCGCCGTTTATGAACGAACTATTCTCAAAATTTTTATAAAGGTCGTCAAACTCAGCATAAGAGAAATCAATTTTATCTGAAGAATCAAAGATAGCACTGTATGCACTAAAATTACAAAGTTTTATACTCTGGTTGGGTTCTTTATTTCGGGATTTTCGATATTCTGACAGAGAAAAATTATGAATGTAACAATGATTTAGGATTATATCTTTTTGTTGATCAATTCTTTTATAAACATCTTCTGCTTTGATATATCCTTTTTCAATTTTTTTCAGGAGTTGTTTGTGTTCATCATAGAAACTGATCTGGGCAGTTTTTTCATACGTGTAACCTTCTTCTGTCTTAAAAGGTTTGTCTTCAATAAAAACTTTATAATTCTGGTAATTCCTGAGCATAACTTGTTTATTCTTCTTTCAAAGATAATAAATTGAAATAATTATGAAGATATTTTTAAAATAATGTATCAATTCTTTATTATTTCCGTATTTGTAGAATAAAAGCAATTGAATAGCTTATTTTAAATATTAATTTTTAATTTTAACCAATAAAATTGCCTATATCCAATATTCTATGAGTGCCAAATTACTTGCTGTTGGAGAATCAGAACATTCTTCAGATGTTTTTGAAAAGTTAAAAGAAAAGGGAAAATTTACTGTTTTATATGCTTCAAAAGAATATATTTACGAAGCAAGTATTGAGCACCTGCCTGATTACATCCTTGTGGACTCTTCTATCTTTTTGAACAATGGTATCAAAGGCCTGATGTCTCTGAAACAGGACCAGAGAACAATAGACATCCCCGTTATATTGGCAACAGAGGAGTTTAGCGAACAAAAACTTAAGGAGTATTACGATTATGGTATCTCTGATTTCATTTTTAAACCAATTAAAGCAGAGGAGTTGCTAATTCGGTTAAAATCTATTGACCGCCGGAATGATTACCTGAATAGATTATACAGGGAGAACGAGCAACTGAAGAATTTATCACTTGTAGCAAAAAATACTGCTAATGCTGTGGTTATATTTTATCCGAATGGTGAAATTGAATGGGAGAATGAAGGTTTTAGGAACATGTATGGCTATACTCTCAAAGAATATTTAAAAAAGAAAGAGCATGATATTTTTTCCCAGGAGAGCAAACATTTTAAAAAGGCATTAAAAAAATTTGAAAATGGGACCACAGGAATATCCTTTGAGCATGCTATTGAAACAAAAGATGAAGAGAATAAATGGATTCAGACCACTCTTACACCAATATTCAACGAGCAAGGAGACCTGGTAAAAATTGTTGCAGTAGAATCTGATATAACAGACCTAAGAGAGGAGAAAAAGAAATCGGATGAGTTGCTTTTAAATATTTTACCTTTTGAGGTAGCGGAGCAACTTAAGAAAAAAGGTCGTGCAAAATCAAGAAAATACCGTACTGTTACCGTTTTATTTGCTGATTTCAAGAACTTTACAGGTCTGACGAATGCTTTTGATTCGCCCAAGGAGCTTATTTCTGAATTAAATTTATACGTTAAAAAATTTGATGAAATTATAGGGAATCATTTTATAGAAAAGATTAAAACAATTGGTGATGCCTACATGTGTGCCGGTGGTTTGCCCCTTAAAAATAAAAGTAATCCGATTGATGTAACACTGGCGGGGTTGGAAATTCAGAAGTATGTTATGGATATTGCTGAAGAAAAAATAAAAAACGATGAGGATCCATGGTATTTGAGACTGGGAATAAATACCGGAGAAGTTATGGCCGGAGTAATTGGAAATAAAAAATTTGCTTATGATATATGGGGCAAAACTGTAAACAAGGCCAGTCGGATGGAAGAAACCGGGGAGATAGGAAAGGTTAATGTTTCTGGAAACACATATGAGTTCATAAAGGATTATTTTGATTGTACTTACCGTGGGAGAATTAAAGTGAAAAATATCCATGAGGAAATGGACATGTATTTTGTAAACAGACTTAAGCCTGAATATTCAGAGGATGAAGATGGCATATATCCCAATGCAGAATTCAGAAAGATACTTGCCAAATATTAAATAATTCCTTGATCTGCTTTCTTACCCTCTTAAACTTTTTATATCAAAATTATAAGGAAGAAACTGCTCTACACCTCGGGCATGAATTATTTTATTATCAGAATAAAGATAAATGTCAATTTTATTGTTGAAGCGTCTTTCTGTTTCCAGTAAAACCTGGAGGCATGAACCACAAGGCGGAATAGGCTCTTTTACTAATTTTTCGTTTCTGATGGCAGTTACTGCAATCGCATGAACTGAAGATTCCGGGTATTTGGAATTGGCATAAAAAATTGCCACTCTTTCGGCACATAATCCTGAAGGATAAGCAGCATTTTCCTGGTTGTTTGCTTCTAAGATAATTTCATTTTCCAACAATACCGCCGCACCTACCTGGAACTTTGAATAAGGAGCATATGCTCTTGAGGCAGCGTTCTTTGCCTGGGTTAATAGTTTTTTTATATTCTCCGGTAAATCATTTATTGATGAATATTCATTAAAGATTGATTTTATTTCTTTTTTCTTCATTTTTGGAAATATATTTGCATTGTTGACCAAAGATAAAATTTTATATTTGGTTATTATAATTGAAACAAATAAAATAGTCTTTTCTCTTAAATAAATATAATATGAAAAAAATCCTGTCCCTGGTTTTTATTGCGGTAATTATTGTTTCATGCGAAACTCAGAGAAGGGTCTCTGTCAGGCCGCAAACCAAAGATGGAAATAGTTATATAGAAGCCTATAAAGATTTAGCTGTCCGGGAAATGAAACGTTCAGGTGTTCCCGCGAGTATAACTCTTGCCCAGGGTATGCTGGAGTCAGACTATGGCAGAAGCACACTGGCAGTGAATGCAAATAACCATTTTGGAATTAAATGTCATAACGACTGGACCGGTAAACGGATTTATCATGATGATGACCGTAGGAATGAATGTTTTAGAAGCTACAGGGATGTTTATGAATCTTTTAAAGATCATTCCGATTTTTTAACTGGTGTTTCCCGGTATGACTTTTTATTCGATTATGAAATAACTGAATATAAAAAGTGGGCAAGAGGCTTAAAAAAAGCGGGTTATGCAACCAGCCCGACTTATGCATCAAAACTAATAGACCTTATTGAACGTTACCAGCTGTATCGATATGACAGGCAGACAACCAGTTATAAAATGACAATTTCAGGAGGACCACAAAACCTGGGAAATGTTGATGATTTTGCAATTTCACATAGTGGACATACTGTGAAAAACAGGAACCGGATAGACTATATTATTACAAGACCAGGGGATACATTCAGAAACCTGACTGAAGAGTTTGATATGTTACCATGGGAATTGCCCAAATACAACGAACTGGATAAAAATGCGAAATTAGAACCAGGACAAATCCTTTATCTGCAACCAAAACGGAATAAAGCTGCCCGCGGTTATGATGTTCATATTGTTAAAGAAGAAGATACCTTATATTCTATTTCTCAGCTATATGGTATCAAACTGGATAAACTGTGTAAGAAAAATCATGTGAAACCTGGTGATGAACTAAAACCTGGAATGGAAATTTATCTAAGAAAAGAGAAACCTCTGGAAGAAGAAAAAAAAGACGAAAAGAACTAATTATTATCAGATTTACACCAGAATTTTTCTATTTCGCGAAATCCACGGAGAAATTCATCTGCTTTCATTCTTTTTTTTCCTTCGGCCTGTAATTCATCTATATTTAAAAAACCGTCCATTACTGCTATTTTAATATATGATTGATTATCAGAAAGAATCATTCCCGGATAATAATTGTGAGTTTTTTTTTCAAATCTTCCTTTAAAAATCTTTATCTGAATATCTTTTATCTTGTCGCTGATTATTGTCCATGCAGCAGGGTAGGGACTAAGTCCTCTTATGAAATTATACACTTCTTTGCCTTTTTTATACCAGTTGATCCTGCAGTTTTCCTTATAAATTTTAGGCGCTTTTTTAATAACTTCATTTTTATTAATAAGATCTTTTTGGTTGGTTAGTTTGTATTTGTTATTGAGGATGGCTTCTGCTGTTTCAACAACCAATTCTGCTCCTTTGTGCATAAGTTTGTCGTGCAGGGTTCCTGCATCATCTTTTTCATCGACAGGAACTTTTTTCTGGTCTATAATTTTTCCTGTATCTACTTTTTTATCCAGCAGAAATGTGGTTACACCGGTTTCTTTTTCTCCGTTCAGGATAGCATGATTAATCGGGGCAGCACCTCTGTATTTAGGAAGGAGAGAGGCATGAAGATTAAAAGTTCCGTATTCAGGTAATGTAAAAATTTTTGGTGGAAGGATTTTGAATGCCACTACAATTTGCAAATGGGGTTTATAACTTTCGAGTTTTTCTTTAAACTGTTCACTTTTAAGAGATTCGGGCTGAATGACAGGCAGATTATTTTTTTTTGCCATTTTTTTAACTGCCGATTCTTTTATCTTTTGGCCTCTTCCGGCAGGTTTGTCAGGGTTTGTTACTACAGCAACCACATTAAAATTTTTTTCAATTAGTTTCCTGAGGCTTTCTACAGCAAAATCCGGAGTGCCCATGAAAATTATTCTGAAATCTTTTTTATCCATCGAATGCAAGAAATTTTTGGTTAACACAAAATTATAGAATATATTTTATCAACCCTAATATTTCTCTTTTAAACCAAAAGATTTAATTTAGTCATATTAATAAATATTTTATTTCTACTTTAACAATGAAAAAATTTAACTGGCAGGTCTTTATCAGCATTAATTTGTTTGTGTCATTTATAGTAATGTTTGTGTCGGGAATTGTATTGTTTATCAAGCCTGAAGGAAGTGTGGCAAGATGGATTGACTGGGATTTTTTGTTTTTATCAAAGTCGGTTTGGGAGTCTGTACATACCTTGTTTTCTTTTCTTTTTATGCTTTTTGCCTTCATTCATATTTTCAGGTTTCACTTACTGAATATTCGCAATTATTTAAAAATTAAAAATGGCTACTGGCTCGAAAGTTTTCTTGCCTTTTTAATTGGGATTTTTTTATTCACAGGATCAGCATCAGATAGCATTCCTTTCAGTAGTCTTTACCAGTGGGGAGATAAATTGTCATCTGGTTGGTCGGAACAAATTGATAAAGAACCAAATATTGATGCAAGGACTTCTTTAGATAAGCTTGTTGATATGGATTCTCTCCCAGGAGATTCTTTATATAGTATATTTAAAAAGAAAGATATTTCTCTGAATTATTCACTTATTGATGCTGCCAGGCAAATGAAACTGACACCCTATGAGCTGTATCGAAAAATTAAGTCACAAGGAGCCTTATCAGAAGATCAGCAAGACCCTGTATATCAAAATTTAATGGTTGAAGAGGTATTAATTCTGTATCCACTAACAGAGAGTGAACTTAAAAGTCTTCTTGAAACAAAAGGGAAACTTGATAATTATTCACCTGAAATGACTTTTTCTGAAATAGGCGAACAATTGGACCTTCCGCCTGAGAAAATTATTCAGTTTATTAAAAAAGAGGTTAATGAATAATTGAACAATTGAATTGAGCGAATAATCTTGTTAATTATTCTGTATCCTCGTCATTATTGTTATGTTCCTGAGCTTCTTTAGGATTAACCAGTTCCAGGGTATGGCCCATTTTTAACTTTTTTGTTTCAAGATAAAAACGATTGTGCTCATTGGGTTCTATTTCGATAGGCACATTTTCTACAATCTCGAGCTCATATCCTTCAAGTCCTTTTCTTTTTACCGGATTATTTGTTATCAGACGAATTTTTCCCAGGCCGAGTTCATGAAGAATATTCGCTCCGACGCCGTAATCCCTTTCGTCTTCTTCAAAACCGAGATCAAGATTTGCTTCAACTGTGTCCTTTCCCTCTTCCTGCAGTTTGTAGGCCTTAATTTTGTTGAACAAGCCAATTCCGCGACCTTCCTGGTTCATGTAAACAAGAGCCCCTTTCCCTTCTTTTTCAATCATTTTCATGGCTTTGTGCAACTGCGGACCGCAATCACATCTTTTGCTTCCAAAAATATCACCTGTAACACATGACGAGTGCACCCTCACCAGAACCGGTTCATCTTTAGTCCATTCTCCTTTAACCAGCGCTATATGTTCAAGTCCATTCGATTTTTGTTTAAAAGGAATCAATTCGAAATCTCCATAATCTGTTGGTAGTTTAACTCTTACACCTTTCTTTATCAGAGATTCGTTTTGAATTCGATAGGCAATTAATTCTTCAATTGAAATAATTTTTAGATCGAACTGTTTGGCTATTTCCATTAATTGGGGGAGTCTTGCCATGCTGCCATCGTCATTCATAATTTCTACAAGAGCGCCTCCGGGGTTTAAACCTGCCAGTCTTGTCAGATCAACCACGGCTTCAGTGTGGCCTGCTCTCCTGAGAACACCTCTTTGCTTTGCTTTAAGCGGAAAAATATGTCCGGGTCTACCAAGATCTTCTGGTTTGGTTTTGTTTTCCACCAATGCTTTGATGGTCTTAGATCTGTCTGCTGCTGAAATGCCCGTTGTGCATCCATGCCCTATCAAATCTACTGAAACTGTAAAAGGTGTTTCATGAAGAGAAGTATTCTTTCCAACCATCAGTTCCAGTTCCAGCTCATCGCATCTGTTTTCGGGAAGAGGAGCACAGATAAGACCTCTTCCATGTTTTGCCATGAAATTTACTATTTCTGGTGTAATTTTTTCACCTGCAACTACAAAATCTCCTTCATTTTCCCTGTCTTCATCATCGACAACTATAATGACTTTTCCGTTTTTTATATCTTCAATAGCTTCCTCTATGGTATTAAGGTTGCTTTCCTGCTGGTTTATATTATTTGACATAACTAAAAGTGACACTAATTATTTATAAATATTTTAAATTGCAAAAGTATAATAAGTCGCATAATTCCCCTAACTATTTAACAGAATTTTTATGAATCTGCCTCTTTATCCTGCCCTGAGCTCTTTTTTTTGAAATGTAAAGTCAATATTTTCTTAATTTTATTGATGTAGGTATCAGGATTAAGTATAACAGAATCATTAGTGGCTTTATAGGTAAGAAAAGCACCAATCGGGAAAAAGATAAGAGAAGATATCCACATACCAACAATTGGGTGTAAAACACCCTTTTCCACAAAATTCTCACCCGAAATGGAAATAATATAATATACGATAAACAGAATTACCGAGAGAACCAGTGGCGTACCCAGTCCTCCTTTCCTTATAATTGACCCCAGAGGAGCCCCTATAAAGAAGAAAATAAGACAGGCCAGGGATAAGGTTATTTTTTCGTGCCATTCAATATAATGCTTAAATATTTTTTTCTCTTTTCTTTCAAATCTTTGCTTGTTAGTTGAGACTTCTCTGCTGCCTTTTCTTGCATACCTTAATGCATAGCTTAACACATCTTCCTTTTGCCGTGGAGGCAGCGAGTTAAAATATTTCATAACCTGGAATTCACTTTCAGGCTTTATCTTTTTGTTTTGTTTTTTTAGCAGTTTTGTTTTGTTTTTAGTATCAGGCTTTATTTTAGGTTTAGTCTTTGTTTTTATTTCTTTTAACGTATCTCCAGTTCTTTTATTAATTAATTCAGGTTTGTTTTTTTTTCTGTTTGCTTTTTCTTTTCTTTTCAGTTGCTCAGAGGGATGCTTAATTTTATCTGCTTTGTATATACTTACCTTCTTTATTTCATTTGAGAGATTTTGAGCTTTTTTATTGTAATTTTTTCTTAATGAATCTCCATAAAACCTTAGTTGCTTCATGTTTAGCATTTTGTAGTTGTCGCTAAACATATTTTCATCACTTCTTTTGAAACTGAAACCTGTAATATCAATTAGTAGTGTTTGTTTATTAAACTTATGAATCTGATGGGGGTATACTCTTTTACTTCTTCTGCTCCTGGCTTCTTTCATTTCTTGGTAAGTTTGACCATTGAACAATATGATCAGCAGTTTGGATTTGTCCTCAGTCATTTTAATATACCCGGAATCTGCTACTGTCACCTGGGTATTTCCTCTTTCATCAGTATGGTCATAGATCATGATATCCAGCATTAGGTCGCTATATGGTTTCTTCTTCCCAACTTTTAGTGTATAACCTTGAATTTCATTATAAAATATTCCTTCTCTAATTTGTAATTCCTGTCTTTTATGGCTTATATCGTGAATTAGGGAGTAGGCTTTTAAATTAGTGTATGGGACCACATAATTAGAGTAAAAAAAGGCCCCTAAGCTTATTGCTATTGTCAGAACTATCAGGGGGCGCATAAATTTCTGAAGAGGAATTCCTGATGATTTAATGGCAGTTAATTCGAAATTTTCTCCAAGATTTCCAAAAGTCATTATCGAAGCCACAAGAATTGCCAGAGGCAAGGCAAGTGGAACCAATCCTGCAGATGCATACAAAAGTAATTCTGAAATTATTTTCCAGCCAAGTCCTTTCCCGGCAAGGTCTTCAATATGAAGCCATAAAAACTGTAATACAAGTATGAACATGGCCATAAAGAATGATGCAAAGAAGGGCCCGGTGAAAGATTTAAACAATAGTTTGTGTAACTTCTTCAATGTTTCAGATTTTCATATAAAACGCCCACAAAAATAAGTTATTTTATTCAGGATAGAAGTAAAGCTTCATATTATTTTGCTTATTAAATAAAGTACCGGAGGTTTATAATAGAAAGCCGGATTTGAGGTTTATAGTCAGGAAACAGAGGGATTAATTTGCTCCCAGGGCATTTTTCAGA
>CAYWSJ010000033.1:0-25922 GCA_964461045.1 uncultured Bacteroidales bacterium
GATTCGAACCTACGAAGGCATACGCCAGCAGATTTACAGTCTGCCCCAGTTGGCCGCTTTGGTACCTCCCCAAAAACAGGAGCCGATGGAGGGATTCGAACCCACGGCCTGCTGATTACAAATCAGCTGCTCTAGACCAACTGAGCTACATCGGCGTCAATATTTTCTAAAAATAAAAGAACTCCTTTAAATCGGTTTGCAAAGGTAAATATATTTTATTTATCTGACAAAATTTATTTCTCTATTTTTTTTATTTTTTTTATTTCCCTCTTTGCTTTTCCTTACGCTTTGTCAGTTGCTTTCGAAGAGCATTAACTGCTATATCGGTAGATTCCTCAAATGTATCGGTTTGTTTTTTAGCAAATAAATCACTTCCGGGAATTTGCAATTTTATTTCAGCAATTTTATTTTCCGGTGATTGAGTTTTCTCAACTTTCAGGAAGACTTCAGCACCAATTATATTGTCATAAAATTGGGAGAGTTTTGAAACTTTAGTTTCAATAAAATCGACTAATTTTTTGTCTGCATCAAAATGAACCGTATTAATTTTTATATCCATAATTATCCTCCGATTTTAGTTTCTTGGATGAGCTTGTTTGTATATTTCCTTTAATTTCTCAAAAGTGTTGTGTGTATAAACCTGGGTAGCTGAAAGATTGGCATGGCCCAACAATTCTTTAATAGCATTTAAATCTGCCCCATTATTCAACATATGAGTTGCAAAGGTATGTCGTAAGACATGTGGACTTTTCTTATCAATCGTTGTGACATAGCTTAAATACTTCTTAACTACCCGGTAAACAAATTTCTCATACAATTTTTTTCCACTATTAGTTAATAAAAGGAAATCTGTTGATTTTGTAAGAGTTCTTTCCTTTTTTAGTACAAGGTATTTTTTTATCAAATTAATAAGAGACTGATTAAAAGGAATAATTCGTTCCTTTTTTCTTTTTCCAAAAATTTTGACTTGTTTCTTATAAAGGTCAATATTGCTTACCCTTATATTAATTAGTTCTGTCAGTCTGATACCTGTCTGATATAGAATTTCAATAATTAAACGATCTCTGAGGCCATAAAAATCATCTGTAAAATTTTTATGGTCCAGAAGCATATTCATGTGGTTGGCATCGACAAAATGGGGTAATTTTTTTGATACCTTAGGAGCATAAATTTTAGACATGGGATCATAATTTAAATAACCCTGTCTGTTTAGAAATTTAAAATAGGTTTTTAAAGTAGATATCTTACGATGAATGGTTCTTTCAGATATGTTGTGCTCCATAAGATATATCAACCATGAACGGATAACTTTTTCACTTAAGGTGTAATCGCTATTTTTTTCGCTCCAATTAGAATAGAAATTTAAAAATTGATTTAAATCAACTTCATAGGCACGAATGGTATGCTTAGAATACCTTTTTTCGTAAGCAAGGTACTTAAAAAAAGCATCTTTGTACATAAAAATGCAACCTTAGAAAAAATTATCCAAAATACCCTTCAGATTTTACTGATTATCCTGATTAAGCTGTTGCTTATAAATAGCTTTCTTCTTCTCTTCTCTCCTCTTATCTGAGGGTTTTGTATATGCCTGGCGCTCTCTTAATTCTTTTACAACACCTGTCTTTTCAAATTTTCTTTTAAACTTTTTTAATGCTCTTTCGATGTTTTCTCCATCTTTAACTTGAACAACAATCATTTTTTTCCTCCTTTTTTTATGAGCCGCAAATGTATTAAATAAATATCATTTTTTCAAAAAGCATTTCGAAAAAAAACACATATTTCCCAACTAATTACTAATCAAACGTTTCTAAGTATATTTTTATTTCCCTTCCTATTTAAATTTATAAAAAAATACATTTAAAATCAATTTTTATTCTTTACAACTTAAATAGGGTTGCAATTTTTTTAACTCTTCAAGAGTAAATATATTGTTCTTGTATAATTCTTTAATTTCAGAAATATTTCCTTTTATCTTTCTGTATTTTAAAATTGCCTGAGTTTGATATTTATCTATATATGGATGCCTTATTAACTCTTTAAATTCGGCTCTGTTTATATTAATCTTTATAACACTTGCAGAATCTATTCGAAGTTTTCCCTGAATATTTACAACGGTATTTTCAGGCAGACCATAGACTTCTTTAAGTTGATCAGCATTTACATAGCCACCCAGTAATTCTCTGTATTTACATATTCTTTGAGCGTAAACCTCACCAATCCCATCAAGCAAAACAAGCTTAGAAGTATCTGCATCATTTAAATTGATTTTTAAATTTTCAAAGATGTCTACAGAATGATTATTTAAAGTATCTTTTTTTGAAACAATCTGTTTTGAATCTTGTTTTTCTGTGATAATAATATAGTCCTTTAGTCGATTATATGTAGACTCTCCAATTCCATATATCTTCTTTAAATCCTCTTTTTTATAAAATTTCCCTCCTTTAGTCAAATACTTTTTTATCGTATTTATTTGTTTATCAGATAACCCAAGCTTATTTAATTCTGCTCTTGTTGCTTTATTGGGATCGAATTCAAAGAGTTCAATCAATTCTTCTTCTGTGTTTTTGCCTGAGGTATTACTATATGAAAAAGATTCCTCTTTCTTTTTCAGAGATTTCTTAAAAGCAATTATTTCTTTTTTAAATTCAGAGAAATTATTTTTCTCCTTTTGATGGACCAGATCATCCAGTAAAATATCCAAAATCAATAAAAGAATGATAATTATTACCAAAGTAATAATACCTCTTCTTTCACTTCGTGAAAAGCGTAAAAATTCACCGAAATACTTCATTTACAAATAATATTACTCTTTCTCTTTAGAATATATGATAAAAAGATACAAATTATGACCTCACAAGAATTTCATATAAAGAACATGAATAAAACAATATTGAGATTATGGTGTTTTATTCTTCTCTCTGTTTATATCTTCATAAAATTATTAATCCTTAACACTATCTTTATTATCAATTTTTTTTATGTCATTATCGAAATAATCAAGTGAGATGTTTTCAGGAACTGGTTCTTTAGAAAAGATATCTAATTTTACTATTATTTTGTTATTCATTTGAGAACTTTGTTCCAGCACAGTCATTCTATATAAATTTACATCCAGATCCTCAGTTTTTAAGTTATCAATTTGTTCTTCGGATAATTCTTCATTCACTTTCTTTCTTTGAATATTTACCGTCCAATTGCCTTTATTGAGTTCATCGCGGATAGTTTCTATTGATATTTCCTTTTGGATTGTTTTATCGGCAGTTATTTCCACTTTAAGAACTGTTTGATATTTAATTTCTGATTTAAAATTTATTACTCCGATTCCATTTAGAAAAACCAAAGCAATAGCAATTGGTGCTATAAATTTAATAATTACAGAGAATAAGGGCAAAAGACGTGCTTTAAACAATCCCTGACTTGACATTTCTGTCTTAACTCTACTTTTACTTACATACCAGCCCAGAAACAGGACTATAAAAAGGCCTCCAATTGGTAAAAACACACTTGAAGCCGAGAAATCCAGTAATTCAAAGATATTATAATTAAAGATCTTAACTCCTTTCAATGTTCCCCAAGACATAGTAGCTAATATACCTACTATAGCTATAGAAGATGCTGCCACAATAGTAGCCTTTTTTCTTACCAGTCCTAACTCTTCAACAAAATAAGCAACCACAACCTCCAGAACTGAAATAGAAGAGGTTAATGCTGCCACAGCTAATAAGATGAAAAATAACAATGAAAAATAGTATCCTCCGGGGATATGTTGAAATATATTGGGAAGTGTTCTAAAAATAAGATCAGGACCAGCATTAGGCTCTATCCCGAATGCGAAAACAGCAGGAAAAATAGCCACACCAGCCAATATTGCAATAATAGTATCAGCGGCAGATACTTTTATTGCTGTATTGGTCAAATTTTCATTCTTTTTAATATAAGAACCGTAAGTAATCAGTGTTCCCATACCAATACTAAGTGAGAAAAAGGCCTGCCCCAAGGCTTCGAGTATACTTTTTGTGTTTAATTTTGAAAAATCAGGTTCAAACAGAAATTTTAATCCCAGGTCTGCTTTAGGAAGTGTTATCGCCCGTATATCAAGTACGATAATAAGTAACAAGAGAATAGGCATTAAAATTTTAGCATATTTTTCAATCCCGTTTTTAACGCCTGCAATTACAATCCAGGCGGTAAGTACCATAAATATCAATTGCCACATAATTGGCCTGAAGGTTCCTGATTTAAATCCTTCGAATATTGAAGTTATTTCATCGGGACCTTTCCCTGAGAAAGCATCAGAAACAGATAAATATATATATTCGAGTGTCCATCCCGCTACTGTACTATAGAAAGCTAAAATAACAAAAGCGGCAACAACCCCCATTAAACCAATGAGATACCAGCGGGTTCCGGGTGCAAGTTTTTTGAAAGAGCCGAATGCATTTCTCTGGGCACTTCTTCCTATTGTAAATTCAGATAGCATAACCGGTACTCCGATAGCAATAATAAAAATAAGATAAATAATAATAAAAGCTCCGCCACCGTTTTCACCAGCAACATAAGGGAATCGCCAGATATTTCCGAGTCCTACTGCCGAACCTGCAGCAGCAGCAATAACACCAAATTTACTTCCAAAACTATCTCTTTTTGAAGGGTCGAAATTTGCCATGCCTTAAATTTTAGTTAGGGTTTCTAAATTGCAAAGCAATATTAAAAAAAAAGTAAATAATTTCAAATTAAAGAGAATAAAAAAGGGACGCAAATACGTCCCTTAAAAAAATAAAATAAAACAATTATCTTTATTATGCAATATCAATTTCATCAGCCAGGTACACATCCTGAATTGCATTTAATAATTCAACTCCTTCTTTCATTGGTCTTTGGAATGACTTTCTTCCACTTATTAATCCCATACCTCCTGCGCGTTTATTAATAACTGCAGTAGCTACAGCTTCTTCGAGGTCGCTTTCTCCTTTTGAAGCACCTCCGGAATTAATAAGACCAATTCGTCCCATATAATTATTTACAACCTGATACCTGGTAAGATCAATGGGATGGTCAGAAGTGAGTTCTTCATAAACTTTGTCATGAGTTTTACCAAATTTAATGGCTTTATATCCACCATTTGTTTTTGGCATTTTTTGTTTAATAATGTCAGCCTGAATTGTTGCACCCAGGTGGTTTGCCTGTCCTGAAAGATCAGCTGCCAAATGGTAATCAGTACCATCTTTTTTGAATTCGCTGTTGCGTAAATAACACCACAATACTGTTGCCATGCCTAATTCATGAGCTCTTTCAAAAGCTTCGGCAACTTCCATAATTTGCCTGTTGGAATTATCACTCCCAAAATAAATTGTTGCTCCAATAGCTGTTGCTCCAAGGTTCCATGCTTCATCAACAGATCCAAAAGGAATCTGGTCGTGTGTATTTGGGTATGACAACAATTCATTGTGATTAATCTTGACAATAAAAGGAATCTTATGGGCATATTTTCTTGATGTTGCCGCAAGAACTCCAAATGTAGATGCAACTGCATTGGTTCCTCCTTCAACAGCCAATTTTACAATATTTTCCGGATCGAAATAAATTGGATTCGGAGCAAATGAGGCACCTGCTGAATGCTCAATACCCTGATCAACAGGCAGTACAGATAAATACCCCGTACCACCTAATCGTCCGTGGTTAAAAATTTCCTGAAGGCTTCTTAAAACTTTAGGACTCCTGTTAGAATCATAGAAAACCCTGTCAATAAAATCAGGGCCAGGAAGATGCAATTGATCTTTGGCTACTGTTTTACATTGATGCTTTAATAAGTCATCAGCATCATTTCCGAGTAATTTTGTTATTTTATCGTAAGACATAGTTCTAATATTTTTTATGTTGGATACTTACTACAAATTTATAAAATAAATTGGAAAGATGAACCAGTAAATGAATTAAAATGGGTAACCAATGGCAATATTCCAGGTAAGTGTATTATGGTTAACAGGTCTGTTACCAATTAGCCATCTTTTATCCTGTTCTTTAGCCGGATCTCTGAACTTAAGTCCCAGATCAAGTCGAATAACGGAAAAAGACAAATCAAAACGAAGTCCTATGCCAGTACCAATAGCCATATCATCTAAAAATTTACCAAATTGAAAAATAGCTCCTTCCCTATTATCATTTTCATTTAATGCCCAGATGTTACCCACATCAGTAAAGATAGCACCTTCCAGCATCCCCAGGAGTTTAAACCTATATTCCCAATTCGTTTCTATCTTTAAATCGGCTGTCTGATTTGGATACCCCTGGATATCTCCCATATCATAAGAACCAGGACCCAGAGACCTTACATTCCAGGCACGAATACTATTTGCCCCACCTGCAAAATATTGTTTTACAAATGGCAAAGCTTCGGAATTTCCATAAGGAAGACCTCCTCCAATAAAAAATCTGTATACAAAACGATTGTTTGGATTCAACATTTGATAATACCTCATGTCAAAATCAATTTTAAAATACTGGGCATAGCGAATTCCAAATAATTGATAATTGCCGTTTACTGTTTCAGCCTCAACAATCTCATTGTATCCGGTTAGGAGGTTCCCTGCAAATTCAGCATTGAATCTAAAAAACTGAAAATCCTTTATCTTTTTTACGTCTTGATTGTTATAGACCAAACTATAACTGGTAACTGAAAGGAAATGGTCTTTATAACTGTTTTCCAGATAGGTGTTATTGATAGATTCTTTAAAGACATCTGAAAGAAAAGGCAATTGTAGTATATTAAGTTCAAGGGGATTAACAAAGTGCGTCAGGAAACGATTCCCTTGCCACTTATAACCAAAAGATAAATTTGTAATTGTTCTTGTGTAGTCGGGTCTTTGTTGGTAATTGTACAATCCTGATATTGACGTCTTTGGCGTGTATTTTTTAACAAATCTTTCACTTTCCAGAAATGGTGCCATAAATTTTGGAACATCCAGGCCTACTTCAACTCCCAACTTCCTGGTACTGTTCAGTCTCGTAAACTCCTCCTGGTCAAGTATTTCAAACGCTCCTGTAAGTTTGGCCTGAAAATGTTCAGCTCCACCCAAAAAACTTTTATGACGATATAAAAGGTTACCTGCCCCTCCGATATTTCCGGAAGAATTTGTTCCTTCAAGTTCAATTGTATAAGATTGAAACTTATATTTTTTTAGATAAATATAACAATTAAGCTCATTATCTTTAGAATCAGCCTCCTGAAAATTAATATTAATAAATTTAAATATCCGGAGTGAATTCAGGTGATTATAGGTACTGTTTACATCATCCTGGTTATATAATTGCCCGGGCATAATGTAGTTTGCCTGCCTGATCACTTCTTTTTTGATTCCGGGGTCATTTTCATAAATGAAATAAATCTGGTTAAAAAATGTAGTATCCAGTTGTTTTTGATATTGCTCATTATCTGCAAGAACCGTTTTAGGATCATAATTCGGGTATACATAAATATTTCTTATATTATACTTCTTATGAGAAACTCTTTTAGTTTCGGCTCCCTCTTCCCTTACCACATTTTTATTTATAACAATCTTTAAGTCTACCAGGTTTTTATTTTGAGATGTATCCGCAATATAACTGACAAAATCCTTGGAGAATCTGTAAAAACCCTTGTCTTTTAATGATTTTTCTATTCTCTCACGTTCATCCTGAAGAAGATCAACAGAAAATATATCTCCCGAATGAATAAGCGTATTAGATGAATCCTGATAAATATAAGGTTGCAATACACTGTCCTCAACCACGAAATTTACACTATCAATAACATAAGGCTTATTCAGTTCAATTTTATATTTTACGGTTGCTTTCTGATCTTCTAATATGACAGTATCTTCAACTTTTGATCCGTAATATCCTTCGTTTTCAAGAAAATATTCAATCTGGGTTCGTGACTCTTTGGTAAGATACCTATCCCAAATTGCCGGTTTTTCGCCATTCTTTTTAAGCCATTTGGAAATACCCTTTTCTTTCATAGGATTGGCAAGATTATAAATATACAAAGGCAATTTTATCCCTAAAGTCTTTCTGTTAGATTTTTGTTTAATATATTTTCGGATCTCCTTTTTTGAAATTTCTTTAGAATCAATTTTTATTTTATTTTCTTTAAGGAGATATTTATCCTCAGGTATATTTTTAGTAGTACTGCAGGAAAATAGTGTACATCCTATCAGGAATGCCAAAAAATAATGTATTTTAGTTTTTTTAATAATTTTATGACTTAATTGAATTTTTCCCAGCATTTATTAAAATTGTATTGAATCTATGTTAAGCAAAAATAAAATTAAATTTATTAACTCACTAAAGAAAAAGAAATTTAGAACATCAGAAAAACTTTTCATTGCTGAAGGTGAAAAAATTGTTAATGAACTACTAAATTCTTCTTATCAAATTCATTCTATCTTTTCAACTGAACAATTTCTCAAAAAATACAATCTTAAAGAAAATGATTATATTTTTAAAATAAACCACTCAGATCTAAGAAAAATAAGTACACTACAAACACCAAACCAAGTTTTGGCATTAATAAAAACTCCAGAAGCAAAATTTAAAATAAATGATATTAAAGATGACTTAACTCTAGCACTTTCGGATATTAATGACCCGGGAAACCTTGGCACCATTATTCGTATTGCTGACTGGTTTGGTATAACAAAAATTATTTGTTCAGAGGACACGGTTGATGCTTATAATCCAAAAGTAATACAGTCAAGTATGGGATCAATAAGCCGTGTAAGTATCTACTATAAAAATCTAAAAGAGTTCATAAAAAAAGTTAAGGAAGAAACAGAATTAAATATTTATGGAACAACACTATCGGGTGAAAATATCTACTCCACTACCTTAAAAAGCAATAGTATAGTTGTATTAGGAAGTGAATCTCATGGCATTTCAGAAGAATTAATTCCTCTTCTAACAAAACAAATACGTATTCCAAAATTTAGCAAAGACGCAGCAATTGATTCTCTGAACGTATCTATTGCAACAGGAATTATTTGTGCTGAAATAAGAAAAGGTTAATACAAATATTTTTTATTCGAAATGGAATGACAGAATGACCATTCTCGATTTCAATTTATCAATAGAACTGACATATCCAGGATATGTATCATGTTTTTCAGGTGATAATACATTTAAAGTTCCTACTGAATATTTTATTTCAGTGGAGAATTTAAAATAGGGTAAATAAAAATCAATCCCAAACCCTCCTTCAAAATAAGCATCAAAAGGCATTAATTTTATGTAGATTTCTTCATCTGCATTAAAATCTTTATTTCTTGCCATATCATATCTCAAATTCACTCCTGCCACCAAATAGGGTCTGTAATTCCGTATTCTTTCAGCTCTTAATTTGAAGATAAAAGGTAGGTTAATAAATGTTGACCCTATTTTCATTTCTGAAAAGGCTTTATCCTCTTTATCATAAAATAATACATTACGCTGACCTAAGGAAATACCTGGCAGAAAACGAAAATCAAGATAATTGTTGATTTTAAAATTGGTAACTATTCCAATATCCACTCCAGGTGACAACCTGTTTATTTCAGGGAACGTATCATTTTTAAGGGCGCGCTGAGAGGGATATACGCTAAAATCCATTGTATTAAAACCCAGAGTATATCCAAAATGAAACCATTTCATATCAATTTGCTGGTAGTTCATCATTTTGTTTTGCTGAGCAAAACTTACTGCTGTAATAAAAAGGAATATTATGAAAAGAAATTTTTTCACACGCGGAATATTTTTTCAAAAACGCAATACAGAATAAAATAGTATAATGCTTATATAATTTTGTTATTTAAGAGTTAATATCAATTAAACTGATACAATTTAGATTTTCCGGATTATTTATTTTCCATTAATTTATCCAAAGCATTCATGTATATTTTCTTCACATCATAGATAAAACCGAAAGAGTCGTCATCAACACGAAGTTCAGATTTTGTAACATGACCCAGGGTTGAAAAGGGAATATCTCTGTCGATCATAAAATCTACAAAGTCTGTTTCCATTGAAGGAGTAACACTTACAATAACCCTGCTCTGTGATTCACCAAAAAGAAAAGCATCTCTACGAATCTCTGCACTTGTTGTAATATCAAACCCTTTGTTATTTACCATAGCAGATTCGAGCAAAGAAATAAACAATCCGCCATCAGATACATCATGAGCCGAACGGATCAGGCTTTTTTCAATTAACCCTCTCAAGGTTTCCTGAACCCTGTATTCCAGTTCAATGTTGAAATAAGGTGCAGGACTTTTCTCTATATTATGGTAAGAATATAAATATTCAGAAGAGGCGAGGTCATTCACAGATTTTCCGACCAGGAAGATCATATCTCCTTTGTCTTTAAAAGCCATTGTAGTGTGATGGTTTTTATTTTTGAGCAATCCGATCATTCCAATAACCGGAGCTGGGAAAACCGGCTCTTCTTTTCCATTCACTGTTGTCTGGTTATAAAAACTAACATTTCCACCGGTAACCGGTGTTCCGAATTTTCTACATGCATCACCCATTCCCTTTACTGCTTCAACAAATTGCCAGTATGCTTCTGGATTATAAGGATTTCCAAAATTCAGACAATTTGATATAGCTGTTGGTTCTCCGCCTGAGCAAACAATATTTCTGGCTGCTTCAGCTACAGCAATCTGGGCTCCGACATAAGGATCTGCATTTACATATCTGGCGTTGCAATCAACAGTCATAGCAATTGCCCTTTCCTTTTCTTTCAGATTAAAGATTCCTGCATCTGAGGGGAAATTAGTTGTCATGTTTGCTGTACCGACCATTGTATCATATTGTTTAATAACCCATGATTTTGAAGCCAGGTTGGGGTTTCCTGCCATATGAAGAGCAACCTCTCTTATATTCCTTGGCTCAGGCACATCATCTATTGAAAATTTTTTATATTCGTCAATATATGCAGGTTTTTTATACTCACGATCATAAACAGGAGCTCCTCCTCCAAGTACAAGAGATGAAGCAGGCACATCGGCAACCATTATATTATTCTTATAGAAATAAAGGCGATCTTCAGCAATTACTTCACCGATAATCTCTGCATTCAGATCCCATTTTATAAAAATATCCTCTACAACTTTTTCCTGTCCCTTTTTAACTACAACAAGCATTCTTTCCTGCGATTCAGACAGGAGAATTTCAAAAGGATCCATATTTTTTTGTCTGAGGGGAACTTTATCGAGGTTAATTTTCATTCCGTGCCCACCTTTTTCCGACATTTCGGAGGTAGAGCAAATAATTCCTGCAGCACCCATATCCTGCATTCCTACAATTGCATCTGTATTATTAAGTTCAAGTGTTGCTTCCAGTAATAATTTTTCCATAAACGGATCTCCTACCTGAACAGAGGGCAGGTCCTCAGAAGATTTCTCAGTAAGGTTAGAAGAGGCAAAAGTAGCTCCATGGATGCCGTCTTTCCCAGTGGAGGAGCCTACAATATATACAGGATTCCCTTCCCCTTTGGCTATGGCAGAAATAACTTTATCTTTTCTGACCAATCCTACAGACATTGCATTTATCAGTGGATTTGTGTTGTAACATTTATTAAAGAACACCTCTCCAGCAAGAACGGGTACTCCAAAAGAATTTCCGTAATCTCCAATGCCTTTTACAACACCTTTTAAATGCCATTTTGTACGTTTTTCATTTGGATCTCCAAACCTCAAAGAATTTAGCTGAGCTACAGGGCGGGCTCCCATAGTAAAGATATCACGGTTAATTCCACCAACACCGGTAGCTGCTCCCTGGTAAGGTTCAATTGCGGAAGGATGATTATGAGATTCAATCTTAAAGGCACAAGCCAGATTATCTCCCAGATCAACCAGGCCGGCATTTTCCTCACCAGCTTCTGCCATTAATTGATCTCCCTCCCGTGGTAAAGTTTTTAACCACTTCACAGAATTTTTATATGAGGCATGTTCTGACCACATAACTGAAAAGATACTTAATTCTGTAAAATTGGGGTTACGTCCTAATATTTTTTTAATACTATCGTATTCTTCAGGTAATAAGCCTAAATCCTTTGCTATATCAACAGTAACTTCCATCTGTTAAATGATTTTAGAGTAAAACTAAGCAAATATAAAGAACTCTTGAAACAATTTTACGATATTAAAACAATTTATTTAAACCTTGTTCCAGATTTTCCTGAATTGAACAAAGAACTAGATAAGTCCCAGTTTTTTAGCTCTTCTTTCCCATATTTTCATGGCCTGTTTCTGCATGTCCTCAATGTTATCAAGCTCATCTACAATCTCCGTTCCAAGGAGTGTTTCAATTACATCTTCCATTGTTACAATGCCGGACAATTCTCCATATTCTCCTACGACCATTGCAATATGTTCTTTTTCCTCAATAAAGCGATAGAACAATTTAACTATGGGCATTTTCTCATTTACAACTAAAATATTTCTTGTAAGGCTCTTCACTTTCTTGTTCCAGCTTTTTTCTATCATATTTTCCATCAACTCATCCTTAAGAAGATAACCAGTTACATTATCTATATTTTCCTTATATACGGGTATTCTGGAAACTCTTAGTTTTTCATTTCTATCAAAAAATTCTTTCACCTTTTCGTTTTCTTCAGCCGCAACAATCACAGTTCTGGGAGTCATAATACTTTTTACCGCAATGTTATTAAACTTCATCAGGTTCATTAGAATTTTCGATTCTTCTTCTTTAAAAATTCCTTCCTGAATCCCGATTTCTGTCATAGCTTGAAATTCTGCACGGCTTAATACCGAACCACCTTGCTTCTTATTCAGAATTTTAGTAATAAATTTACTTAGTATGATTATAGGATAAAGTGGAGAATAGATTAAAACCAACAATGTTTTCGTTGTAAAAGAAGCCAGACTTTTCCAATAGCTTGCCCCTATTGTTTTTGGTATTATCTCTGACAAAATCAAGATCAGAATGGTTAATACCGCAGAGGTTATTGAAAGATACTCATTTCCCCATATTTTTTGTGCCTGAGCACCTACACCAGCCGCACCAATGGTATGAGCAAAAGTATTTAATGTCAGTATAGCTGCCAGGGGGAAATCTATTTTCTCCTTAAATTTTTTCAGTGTTTTTCCATAATTCTTACCTTCATTAACCTTAGCTGCAATAAATGAAGGAGTAATGCTCAGCAAAACAGCCTCAAGCATTGAACATAGAAAAGAAAAAAACAGCGCAATAAACAAATAAATTATTAAAAGTGCCATAAAGTTAAATAATTGGTATATTATTTTTCATAGAAATGCATTTCCCTGATGTATTCATAGAGATTATCTGGTAAGAAATACCGAATATTCTTTTTTTCCCTGATTGCTTTTCGGATAAAACTGGAAGAAATTTCAATCAAAGGAGCATCAACTACTTTTATGTTATACATAGACTTATACTTTTCAATATCAGTATTGTGCCTTGGGTAAACATAAATTTCGTAAAGATCAGTTAATTGTTTATAATTTTTCCATTTATGTAGAGTCTGGAGGTTATCTGAGCCCATAATTAATACAAACTGATAATTTTTATATTTTTCCTGCAAATAAGCTAATGTATCAATTGTATATGAAGGTTTTGGCATTTTGAATTCTATATTTGAAGGCCTTATATCCCATTCATTTTCCAGGGCCCTGTATGCCATTTGGTAACGATGATTTTCTGCCAGTAAACTTTTGCGTTCTTTAAGGGGATTATGAGGTGAAATTACCAGCCAGATCTTCTCTAAATCAGAAAATTCTATAAAATAATTTGCAATAGCAAGATGACCTATATGTATTGGATTGAAAGAACCAAAAAATAAACCAATTTTCATATCCCTGTTTTCTACAAATTTAAAAAATTACGAACAACTGCTTCAGCTTCCCTGGTAGCCCTTTCTAATTCGTCGTTAATAATAACCTTATCAAATTTAGTGGCATATTTAATTTCGGACGAAGCTTTTCCTACACGAATATTAATCTTTTCATTTTCATCGGTTGCTCTCTTTATTAGTCTTTTCTGAAGTTCATCTACTGAAGGCGGCATAATAAAGATTGCGAGCGCATCCTTATTAAAAGCTCTTTTTAAATTTAAGCCTCCTTCCACATCTACATCAAATATTACATTTCTTCCCTGGTTTCTGATTCTACTAATTTCTGATTTCAATGTTCCATAAAAATGATTTTTATAAACTTCTTCCCATTCAACAAATTCATCATTTTGAATTCTTTTCTTAAAATCCTCCAATGTGAAAAAATAATAATCTTTGCCGTGCACTTCATTATTCCGTTTGGGCCTGCTACAGGCAGAAATAGAGAACTCCAGATTAAGGTCTTTTTCCAGCAACCTTTTTACAATTGTTGTTTTACCTGCTCCTGATGGAGCTGAAAAAATAACTAGTTTCCCTTTCATGATTTTTGTGAAGTATAATAGCTAAAGGACATTCATTAGTTGCTCTTTGATTTTTTCGAGTTCATCTTTCATTTGAACCACAATTTTCTGCAATCCTGAATCATTTGCTTTTGAGCCTATTGTATTAATTTCTCTTCCTATTTCCTGGGTAATAAAAACCAGTTTCTTACCGTTTGGGTTATCATCTTCCAGAATCTCGTTAAAATAATCAAAATGATTTTTAAGCCTTACTTTTTCTTCAGTTATATCAAACTTTTCGATATAATAAACAACTTCCTGCTCAAAACGGTTTTCATCAAGTTCATAATTTTCTTTAAGTTCTCTGAGTTTGCTATGCAATCTTTCTCTAACTTTTTCGAGTCTTGCCTCTTCTGTTTTTGAAATCTCTGAAATATAATTTTTCAATAGATCGATTCTGGAAGATAAATCATTTTTTATGGCTTCACCCTCTTGTTTACGAAAATCTATAAGATCGGTAATTGCTTCCTCTAGCACTTTCTTTACCATTTGAAATTCCTCTTTTGAAATTTCTTCATCTTCTTTCACTAATGATTCAGGCATCAGTAATGCAGTTCTAAGAAGTTCCTGATCAAAATTTAATGAGAGATCACCGGCTATTTCTTGTATCTGATTTACATAATTTTTTACTACCTGTTTATTAAATAATGCAGCTTTATTCTCATCTGTTTCTTCATAAGATATTGTGCAGGAGATTTTTCCTCTATACAATCCTTCGTTAATCTGCTTTCTGAGATCAATTTCTTTATTCCTTAAAGCCTGTGGAAGGCGCATGTTAATGTCACATTGCTTACTATTTAATGCTTTTATATCAACACTTATATTCTTATTTTGAAATTGCTTCTCAGCTTTGCCGTACCCTGTCATCGATTGCATCATACTACAAACATGCTTTTAAAAGTTATCTGAATGTTGCAAAGTTACAATAATCATGCTAATAAGCAATTTAAATGGATAGATTTACTCAACGACTACTTTGTTTTTCCACTTCCCTGTCAGGTAATAAGCATAAGCCATAACGAGGCCCATAAACCAGCCAATCGGGATAGCCCACCAAATTCCTGTTTCCCCAATTTTTTGAGACAAGAAGTAAGCTCCGGGTATACGAATCAGCCAAAGTGAAATTACTGTTGTTATCATTGGAATTACAGTAGCCCCTGCACCTCTTAGCACACCAGTAGTTGCAAACATAGCAGAGAAAACAAGATAGAATGATCCTACAATTGTAAGATATTCGCTACCAACTCTAATCACCTCTGCATCAACAGTAAAAATTCCCATAATAAAATCACCCTTAAATACTACAAGAATAGACACAATGACAGATATCACAGAAGACATTTTTAAGGTAGCCATAAAACCTCTTTTAACACGATCATGTTTTTTGGCCCCCAAATTCTGCCCAACAAAGGTAGAAAGTGCACTGGCAAAATTCATTGCAGGGAGTGTTGCCAGAGAGTTAATCCTTGCAGCAACTGTATAAGCTGCTATTACGCTTGTTCCAAATTTATTCACAATCCCGATAAGTGCTGTCATTCCCAGTGCAACAACTGTTTGTTGTACTCCAGTAGGCAACCCAATTCGAATGCTTTTCCTAAATAAATCCTTGTCAAACTTTAGTTTAAACAATGAAAATTCAATTATTTCATGTGTTCTGTTAAGATAAATAATTGCAGTAATAAATGCTCCTCCCTGAGAAATTATTGTAGCAAATGCAACCCCTTCAATTCCCCAATTAAAAACTACAACAAATAATAAATCAAGGCCTATATTTGTTAAAGTAGAAATAATGAGGAAATAAAGAGGAGTTTTCGAATCTCCTAATCCTCTTAAAGAGGCACTTGTTCCCATAAAACCAAAAAAGGCAATAGAACCTCCGAAAAATATTTTCAGATAAACTTCAGCGAGAGGCATTACTTCCTGTGGTATCTGCAAAAGAATAAATATTTCTCTGCTAAAAATAATACCCAGGACACTTATAATAATGGAAGCAAAGAAAAGCATGATAAAAAGAGTATCAATTGTTCTTTTAACCCTCTCATTATCTTTTGCTCCAAAATATTGAGAAATCACCACTGTACTACCTGAAGTAACCCCCAACACCAATGCAAAAAACACAAAAATTACCGGGAAAGAAGCTCCTACAGCGGCAAGAGCCTCTTTCCCGATAAAATTTCCAACAATAATACTGTCTATAACATTGTACAACTGGTGAAAGACATTACCCAAAAGCATGGGCAGGGCAAAACTTAAGATCCTTTTCCCTTCTTTCCCTTCAGTTAAATCTCTCATTCCGTTAGCTTCTACTAAATTTTCCCGATATCACAATTACACAGGGAAAAAGTTCAGATAAATATAAAATTAGTCTGCCCTATCCAGAGCAACCGTAAAATGTCTCATGATAGGTGCTTCATCCATTATCTTCAACCCTTTGTTTATAGAATCCCTGCGATCATAAACATTTTTCAGTGCTACAGCAATAACGTCCATATGATTATTTGTATAAACTCTTCTAGGAATTGTTAAACGAAGCAATTCCAGGTCCGGATAGCGATTTTCTCGAGTAACCGGATCCCTGTCTGCCAGCAGCGTGCCAATTTCAACACCTCTAACACCAGCTTCAAGATATAATTCAACTGCCAGTGTTTGAGCTCTAAACTGTTCCCGTGGTAAATCAGGCAGAAATTTATTTGCATCTACAAAAATGGCATGTCCTCCAAAAGGTTTTTGTATAGGGATGCCAAAATCATCCAGTTTTTTACCGAGATAATGCACCTGACTAATACGGGTTTCCAGGTAATTAAATTCCGTACCTTCATAAAGACCCTGAGCCAAAGCATTCATATCTCTTCCGGACATGCCACCATAAGTAACAAAACCTTCAAACATAATATTATAGGTTCTTGCTTCTTTAAAGATGTTTTTATCTTTAAAACCAATAAAACCTCCCATGTTTACTATAGCATCTTTTTTACTGCTCATTGTCATTAAATCAGCATACTGATACATTTCCCTCACAATTTCCCGTATTGTCTTATCTTTATAACCTTCTTCGCGCAATTTGATAAAATATGCATTTTCAGCAAACCTGGCCGAATCATAAAGAACTTTCACTCCATACTTTTCTGCTATTTTTTTTACCTGTTTCATATTTTCCAGCGAAACTGGCTGTCCGCCTGAAGAATTGCAGGTAAGAGTAACTACTATGAACGGAATTTTTTCAGGAGGATTGTTTTTCAAAACATCTTCCAGCTTTTGCAAATCGATGTTTCCCTTAAAAGGATGTTCCAGTTGTGTATCAAAAGCTTCATCAATTGTACAATCCACTGCATCTGCTTTTCTGAATTCAATATGCCCCTTTGTGGTGTCAAAGTGAGAATTGCCAGGAACTATATCGTTTTCCTTCACTAATACTGAAAACA
Organism: uncultured Bacteroidales bacterium; assembly: GCA_964461045.1. Taxonomy (GTDB): domain Bacteria; phylum Bacteroidota; class Bacteroidia; order Bacteroidales; family UBA12077; genus JAGXLC01. The sequence continues at coordinate 17,865 of CAYWSJ010000033.1, forward strand.
ATACATTCTCAGCTGCGCGTCCCTGGTGGGTAGGAAGGAAATAATCAAATCCCAGAATATCTTTTATTGATTGTTTCATTTTATAATAGGATGAAGCGCCAGCATAACTTTCATCTCCAAGCATCATTGCCGACCATTGTTTATCGCTCATGGCTCCTGTACCGGAATCCGTCAGCAGGTCAATAAAAACCTGTTCGCTTTTCAGGTTAAACAAATTATATTTAGCTTCTTTAATCCATCTCTCTCTCTCTGATCTGGTACTTTTCCTAATGGTTTCCACCATTTTTATTTTATATGATTCTGCAAATGGTAATTCCATAATATTATTCGATTTAAATATTACACAAATTGATAATAAAATTAAAATAATCAGGGTAGATACTTCGGAAAGCTGTCTCTTCTCTTTATATTCAGATAGCGATATTTAGCAAAAACATCGAGAAAGAAATATAAATCCATAATTGGAATTTTGATACAAAATTATATTTTTATCAAAAAAATAAAATATTATTGCAGAATTTTATTGATAAAACATTCGTCCAATGCAATATAAACCTCTTATTATCATTGTTTTATTTTTCCCGCTATTTAGTTTCGGAGAAAATAGTTATTATGAAAACAAATTCTTTATCCCTTCAAATCCTGAAGATACTATAAAAATAGATACTTCAGACATTAAATCTTTCAACGACCTGAATAACTGGGAATTAGTCAGTTATAATAGTGATACAATCACTGCAGACACCGTTGATCTGATTCCTTACATTGACAGTGCTAAAGTAAAAGCGAAAAAAGCAATCTCTTTCCTAGATAATGAAGTTTTAAAAGATTCTCTAATTAAAACCAGCGATACTGTAAGATTCCACTTGAAAAAATTAATCAATTATGTAAAGAGTTTACCTATTGATACAACAAAAAATTATTTAAAGGATTTATCACAAAAGGAATTGTTTATAGAATTCCCTTCTGATTCATTAATTAGAAAAAAACAGGATTCTGCTTATAATTATCTGAGGTATATAATTGATTTCATAAAAAAAGAACCTGTGAAATTCAAAATCTATAATCGAAAAAAAGATTCCATTGCATTTCCTCTTACAAAAGAAAAAAAAGATTCGCTCAGATTTATTATATATGATGAAAAAAATTACCCAGCAGGTATTTGGGTGCACCCAAAAAATAACTCAATTACCATTTCATTTTATGAAGGAACCCAAATTGTAGAAACGAAACAACAGGAAAAAATTCTGGAGGAACTTCCAACGATAAAAAAGATAGAAAAGCTAAAAAAACCCAAGCAGGAGACATTTATATTTCCACAATGGGATATTGGTGGAATTGGGAATGCCTATTTCAACCAGGGATATTTATCAAATTGGGCCCAGGGTGGTGAGAGTTCCTTAAGTTCCTTATTAGAAGTTAAATTCAATGTCGATTATAAAAAAGGAAAAACAATTTGGGATAATGATCTTAACTACAAATATGGATTGCTAAAAGCAGGCGAAAAAGAATTAAGGAAAAACGAAGATAAGCTTGAAATAAATTCTAAGTTTGGAAGCAATGCCAATAAAGACTGGTATTATAGTACATTAGTGAATTTCAAAACACAATTTTTCAAAGGATATGACTATCCGAATGATTCTGTTCCGGTATCGAGTTTCCTTGCCCCGGGATACCTTGTTTTTTCGGTGGGTATGGATTATAAACCCTCCAATAATTTAACAGTGCTTCTCTCGCCGATATCATCTAAATTCACTATTATGAGAAATTCAAAAAAATTTGATCCAACAAAATATGGATTAAAAGATGGGCAAAATGTTAAAAAAGAATTAGGAGCATATGTAAAATCTGTTTTTAAACATAAATTAAATAAGGATATTAGTCTTGAAAATAAAATTAATTTGTTTACAAACTATTTATATAAGCCCCAAAATGTTGATGTTGACTGGGAATTAACTGTTAACATGAAAATTACGGATTTGATAACCACAACCATTAGTACTCATATTATTTACGATGATGACATTGAGTTCCCTGTTTATAAAATGGTAGACGGTAAAGAAAAAGTTGTAAATGAAGTACCAAAGATTCAATTTAAAGAATTGCTTAGTGTGGGGGTTTCGTATAGGTTTTAAAGAAATGTATTATTATTCAAAAAAAAGTCAGAAACTCCTATAGCTTCTGACTTTCTTGTTACCCATTTACTAACCCTAAAATTTACTGAAAAACTGAACCCAAACATAAGTTTATTACAGCAACTTATTATTTAAAACGTTTTTTTTAAGAAATTGTTTCATTTTCTTAAACAATTTTTATAATTTTCGTTTTTCACTCCTCTCAGCAAAACAGGGTGCAAAAAAACATGATTTTCAATAGAAAACAAATGACAAAAATCATGTTTCCTGAAAATAGGAGTTAATTGTGCTTTTAAGCGCAATTTTTTTTTTATGTTAAAAAATACCCCTCCCTCTAAAACTTTTAAGTCATTTTTTCGTCAAAATCTTACTTGTAATTTAATATCTAAAATATATTAATAATAATACATTAGCGAAATTTAGAAAATAACAGTTATAAGATAACTTTCAACCTATGAAAAGGAAAATAAAATTTAGCCTGGTATACAGAGACATGTGGCAATCAAGTGGTAAGTATGTACCACGTGTAGACCAACTTAAAAAAATAGCCCCTGTTATTATTGATATGGGATGTTTCTCCAGGATTGAGACAAATGGAGGAGCTTTCGAACAGGTTAATTTGCTGTATGGAGAAAATCCAAATAAAGCTGTGAGAGAATGGACCCAGCCCTTTAATGAGGCTGGCATACAAACACATATGTTAGAAAGAGCTCTTAACGGCATTCGGATGTTTCCCGTACCCGCTGATATCAGGGAATTGATGTTCAAGGTAAAAAAAGCCCAGGGGGTTGATATTGCAAGGTCATTTTGTGGATTAAATGACCACAGAAACCTTGAGCTATCTATTAAATATGCGAAGCAAGCAGGAATGATATCCCAGGCTACTCTGAGTATTACCCATTCGGATATTCACACTGTTGATTATTTTATGGGTGTTGTTGACAAAGCTGTCGAATATGGCACAGATGAAATCTGTTTAAAGGATATGGCAGGTGTCGGCAGACCGGTCACTTTAGGAAACCTCGTAAAAGAAATTAAGAAAAAATATCCTGAATTAGTGGTAGAATATCATGGACATTCCGGGCCCGGTTTTTCCGTTGCTTCAATGCTGGAAGTAGCAAGGGCTGGCGCTGATTATATAGATGTAGCAATGGAACCTCTGTCCTGGGGTATGGTACATCCTGACATCATTACCATACAAGCAATGCTAAAAGATGCAGGTTTCGATGTTCCTGAAATTAATATGAAAGCCTATATGAAAGCCCGTGCCTTAAATAAGGAATTCATAGATGACTTTTTAGGTTATTTTATCAATCCGCGAAATCGGTACATGTCTTCATTATTAGTTCAGAGCGGACTACCAGGAGGAATGATGGGTAGTATGATGGCAGATCTGAAAAATGTCCAGGCAGGTTTGAATCAAACAATGGAAGCAAATGGAAAAGAACCTTTATCAGAAGATGATTTGTTGGTAAAGCTTTTTGATGAAGTTGTAGACATTTGGCCTAAACTTGGAAATCCTCCCCTGGTTACACCATTCAGCCAGTATGTAAAGAATATTGCCCTGTTAAACGTAATGGCCGAGATACAAGGAAATCCTAAATTTCAAATGATAGACAATAATGCATGGGACATGATTTTGGGAAAATCCGGCAAACTCCCTGGTAAACTTGCTCCGGAAATTCTTGAATTAGCAGAAAAACAAGGAAAGGAATTTTACACAGGTACACCACAGGATGCATATCCCAACAAGCTTGAAGAGTATAAAAAAGAAATGCAAGAAAATAATTGGGATTTTGGACAAGATAATGAAGAATTATTTGAATTTGCTATTCATGAACGGCAATACAGAGATTATAAATCCGGTGTTGCAAAGAAAAGATTTGAGGATGAATTAGCTAAGATTAAATCAGAAAATGGGACAGACAATAATAAGAAGCAACCCTCGCCAGATAAAAATACCATTGTATCTCCATATATGGGGCGCGTTTACTTTAACTTCAATTACTTTATTCAGGAAAAATCTATTGAAGTAGGAAAAAAGATACAAAAAGGAGAAAGAATCTGTTATATAGAAAATAACAATACTTTTGATGAGGTATTATCAGAACATGAAGGGGAGGTTAGTGAAATTTTCTTCAAACAAGGGGATACTGTAAACAAAGGAGATGTATTGGTAAAAATAAAGTAATAAATCTATTTCATATTTGATTTTTGGAAAGTAAGAACCGGGTTATCTTGATTATGAAAGGAACCCGGTTCATTTTTACTTAAGATCTTAATATTTGTACTGTTTTATTATTTCGTGTGGATTCATAAGTATATCTACGTACTGAGCACGTCGATATACAAAAGGATCAGAAATCTGACTTTGTGCAAGTTTCCCTTTAAATTCCTTTATTGAACTATAATTATTTTCATCCATCCATTTTTCGATATCCTTCAGAATCTGCTGAATATAATCGATACCATTTTTATAAAGAGTACTTACAACCTGGGTTGTATCAGCACCAGCAAGAATAAGTTTAACCACATCTTCTCCTGAATAAATTCCTGTATTGGCAGAAATATTAGCATTTATCTGGTCATATAACAAACCGGCAAATCTCACAGCCAGCTTGTAATCTCCTTTATTACTCAGGTTAAATGGAAATTTATGATCTTGTTGTTTTATATTAATATCAGGTTCAAACATTCTGTTAAAAACCACCACGTTATCTATACTTTCTTCGTCCATCTGACGAATGACATTGAGTGTATTTGTATAGAAAGGGCTTATTTTTACACTAATAGGAATTGAAATCTTGCTCCTAATTGACTTGAGAATATCTATTTGTTCTTCTTCAATATCAATTCCATCTTTCTCAAAATCATTTGGTATTTTATAAAAGTTTAATTCAATACCGTCTACACCTGTTTCGACAATTCTCTGTGCATATTCTACCCATGTATCTTTAAAAATAGCATTAAGACTAGCAATAACAGGAATATTCAAATTCTTCTTTGCTTTTTCTAATTCTACCAAATGCTCTTTAGGTCCGGCATGTTCAATGTACGGATGAGTCGTCACCATTTCAGGGTGTCGTTCATTAAATTCGGTAAGTTCTTCATCTAATTGAGCTCTTTCCAGTTGAATTTGTTCTTCAAAAAGAGATTTATAAACCACTGCTCCTGCGCCCGCATTCTCTATTTGTTTTAGCTTATCAAGATCATTAGAAAAATTTGATGCACCTGCTACTATTGGATTTTTAATTTCAATACCGAGGAAAGAAGTTCTTAAATCAGCCATAATGTTTGATTTTTATTGTTCATATTTTGAACAAGATATAAAAAAAATAGTTCAAATAAAAAAGCTGATTTTATACTACAAAAGGCAATTTTATTTCAACTCTCGTTCCATGCGGAACCCCCTGGTCATCTTTCAGATCATGATAATGAACATCTATTTCATCGCTATATAAAGAATTCAGGATATTTATTCTGTCTTCAGTTATTTTTGAACCGAGAGATTTTGTCATTGGTCCTTTTTTCATTTTTATTTCTTCTGACTTTTTTCTGCCAATTCCATTGTCCTCAATCAAACAGAAAAGCGCTTTTTCATGTTTTTTAATATGAACTTTCAAATACCCTTTTTCTTTTTTATGAAGCAGTCCATGCCTTATAGAGTTCTCTACATATGGCTGTAAAAGTAAGGCAGGAATTTTATAATTAAATGAGTTTACATCTTTATCAATAGTAATTTCATAATCAAAGGATTTTTCAAACCTCAATGATTCTAGTTCAAGGTATAATTCTAGTCCTCTTATTTCATCTTCTATTGATATAAAAGTATGCTGCGAATTATCCAAAATAATTCGCATAAGTTTGGCAAATTTTGCCAAATAGGTTAATGAAGAAGTTGTATCTTCATCTAACAAAAAGTATTGAATAGAATTAAGTGTATTAAAGATGAAATGGGGATTCATTTGCTGTCTTAATATCTGCTGTTTATAGGAATTAATGTCCTGAATTAATTCATTTCTTCTATGAATTATTTTCATTCTCAGGTTAAAGAGAATATAAATTACACTAACTATAACTACAATAATTAATACAATAAACCACCATTGACTTGTAAGAGGTTTAGCAATATGAAAACTTATTTCAGCAGGTTTTTTACTCCATATTCCATCCTCATTTCTTGCAGAAACTAAAAACTTATAATCCCCGGGGGGTAAAGTTGTAAAAGATTTATAAGCTCTTTTTGTTTTAATCCATTTATTATCAAGACCTACCATTTTATATCGATAAGTTACATCACCATTGCTTCTATAGCACAATCCTTTATAATTAATTGATATAAAATTTTCTTTCGGTGATAAATTAAAATTTTTCTGAATTGTAGTATCTGTACTATTTATAGCAATGTTTTGAATATATATGGGTGGTGGATAATCATTAATCTTCAGATCATTGTATCCAAAGTAGGTAAGGCCTTTTGAAGTGGCCAGATATATCAAAGAATCTCTTATCTCCATATCGTTTATTTCAGAAGTAGGAAGACCATTTATTTTAGTTAAATTATAAATACTATAAAGATTCGCATTAAAGTCATAATATGTTATTCTGGATAATCCTTTATTGGTAACAACCCATATTTTATCATCATCAAATTTAAAAGTCTTGATAGCGTTATTTAAGAGGCCATCTTCTTCAGTTATTTGAAATATTGTATCCTCAGATACACATAACAATCCTCCGCCTCTAGTTCCCATTAACATAAAATCTTCATTCATCCGTCCAATTTCTGTAATTCTATAATAAAACCTATCATCTTTTTTTCCCTGATGCTTATACTGACCATCCTGATACTTCCATAAACCATTTAACCCACCCAGGTAATATGAATTATCCTCATCTATATATATTTCATCAAGGCTATAATAGAAATTATCGTCTGTAGATTTGTAGACAGTTTTCCCATTAAGATATTTACGAATTCCAGAATGAAGAACTGCAACTATTGTATCATTACTAAGAGTTTCTATTTCTTTAACCAGAATTTTTTTATATAAAGTGAAATTTGTGTTTTCTAAACTTAATTTCTTGTAATATATTCCATTCCACCTGCACAAAAAAATCTTATTTGTAGTACTATCATATAATAGATCATAAACACCACCAGGTCCCTGGCTATATCTTTCATTTTTTTGTAAAATAGAATAATTATGTAATTTTCCTCCATGAGTTAATTTATCAACTCCCTTATTCTCATAGGCAAGCCATACATTATTTTTTTTGTCCTTACATAATTTTTGAATATTATTAGATCTTAATTTATTTTTCTTAGTTAATGTTTTCAAACCAATATTTGAAAGATAGTAAACCCCATTATTCAAAGTAGAAAACCAATAAGCTCCCTCCTTATCTTTCATTATAGAAGTTACAGAATAATCTAACAATAAAGAATCAGTTATATTATTAATGTTCAAAGAATCAAAAACATAAGCTCCTCTGTGTTTTCCAATTAAAAGATTTCCTCTTGAGTCAGTATTCATCCATATGATACCATCTTCAAAACACCTTTTCTCAACAAATTTATTATTAACAAATTTGTATAAACATTTCGAAATGCTGGCAATTAAAACAGAATCTTTTTTGATAACAAACTGACTGTTAATAATTTTCTTTCTCATTATAGATTCCATTTCAATCACTTTATAGATATTTTCTTTATTTCTTAAGTGGATTTTTTTGTAATATCCATCACTTGGAGCAACAATTACTTTTTTCCCCAGATTAATTACTTCAAAAGCCTCAGAGTCTGAAGGCACAAGATTTTCAATACTCCCCCTATTATCAACCATAATTCCTCCATAACTTTCTATACCCATAAAAATATTATCGGAAGAATCTACATAAAAAGACATTTTTCTAGCAACCC
>CAYWSJ010000033.1:26022-35180 GCA_964461045.1 uncultured Bacteroidales bacterium
CCCATAAAAATATTATCGGAAGAATCTACATAAAAAGACATTTTTCTAGCAACCCGGTTTCTTGAAAAATAATCTGAAATACTCTGATTGTATTTGTATTGATGGATACTGTCATTATGGAAATAGGAAAGTCTTAAAGAATAAGATACAAACCATATTCTGCCTTTATAATCTTCATAAATTTCAAAAATGGTGTTATCAGGCAGTCCGTGCTCAATTCCATAGTGTTTGAATGAGTATCCATCATAACGGGAAACTCCCATGTTTGTGGCAAACCATATAAATCCTTTGCTATCCTGGTAAACATGATAAACTTCAGAAGAAGGCAATCCATTATCAATGTTATAATGACGGTATTGGTATGATTGTGTGAATGACCAACCCGAAATAAGAAATAAAATTAATATGATGATTACTTTCTTCAACAAACTAAAAATTTAAGTATTTAAATATACTATAAAACATTAATAATAAAAAAGGAAGCAGGATTAAATCCTGCCTCCTTCTAATATATGTTAAATTACCGCAATACTATTCTTCTGCAAGCCTTTTGTATTTTTTATAACGCCATTTGGCATCTTCTTCTGCCTGCTTAAATAGAATCTCTGCTTGCTCGGGGAATGACTTAGTAAGTGATGTGTAACGCACTTCACCCTGAAGGAAATCCTGGAATTTACTCCAGTCTGGTTCTTTAGAATCCAGCACAAATGGATTTTTACCTTCCTTCTCAAGCAATGGATTATATCTGTAGTTTTGCCAGAAACCACATTCAACAGCTAATTTTTCTTCAGCCTGAGCTTTATCCATACCAGCTTTTAAACCATGATTAATACATGGTGAATAAGCAATAATAAGAGAAGGGCCAGGATATGCCTCAGCTTCCTTCAATGCCTTGAAGTATTGATTCTGGCTTGCTCCCATTGCTACCTGGGCTACATAAACATTTCCATAACTCATGGCCATTACACCTAAATCTTTCTTTCTGGTTTTCATCCCAGAAGCAGCAAATTTAGCAACAGCTCCTGCAGGAGTAGATTTAGATGCCTGTCCTCCTGTATTTGAATATACTTCTGTATCCAGTACTAAAAGATTCACGTCTTCTCCGGAAGCTATTACATGATCAAGACCTCCATAGCCTATATCATAAGCCCATCCGTCACCACCGACAATCCATACGGATCGTTTTACGAGATAATCTTTAAGATCCAGAATATCTTTAGCTAATGGATTATCTTCTTTCTTTAGTTTCTCTACGACCTTGTCTGAAACTTCTTTCGATCTATTGGCATCCTCTTTAGCTTCAATCCATTCTTTGAGGACTTCTTTCGTATCATCAGAAACTCCATCATTAATTGCTTCTTCCATCTTCTGAGCAATTCTGTGTCTTAATTTATTTACACCAATTGCCATTCCATAACCATATTCTGCATTATCCTCAAATAATGAATTGGCCCATGCTGGTCCTCTTCCATCTGCTCCTGCCAAATAAGGAGTGGAAGGTGCAGAGCCACCATAAATCGAAGAACAACCTGTAGCATTGGCAATCATCATACGATCTCCAAACAACTGCGTAGCAACTTTAATATAGGGTGTTTCGCCACAACCAGGACAAGCTCCGTGGAACTCAAATAATGGTCTTGCAAACTGACTGTTTTTAACAGTCTTCTCTTTAGGTACTATATTGTCTTTATAACCTACTTTTTCATGCATATAATCCCATCTCTCGACCTCATCCATTTGTGTTTCCAGATGTTTCATCTCCAATGCATTATTCGGCGCTGGACAAACATCAGCACAATTTCCACAGCCCGTACAATCAAGAACACTTACCTGAATCCTGAAATTATATTCTTTAATACCACCTTTACCTTTTATTGTTTTGGTTCCTTCAGGTGCATTTTCAACTTCTTCATCTGTCATAAGGAATGGTCTTATTACGGCATGCGGACAAACGTAAGCACACTGATTACATTGAATACAATTCTCTGCAATCCATTCAGGAACATTTACAGCAACACCTCGTTTTTCATATTGTGTAGTTCCGGCAGGGAATGTACCGTCTTCTCTTTCTACAAATGCACTTACAGGAAGATCATCTCCTTTCTGAGCATTAATTGGATTAGCGACATTTTTTACGAAATCAGGCAGATCTTCCTCTTTCTCTTCTTCTTTAGGTTTAATATCTTTCCATTCTTTGGGAATTTCAACCTTTTCAACATCTCCACCTCTTTCTACAGCCTTATGATTCATATTAACAATGTCTTCACCTTTTTTACCAAAAGTTTTTACAATTGCTTTGCGCATTTCTTCTACAGCCTGATCATAAGGAATTACATCTGCAACCTTAAAGAAAGCAGACTGCATAATAGTATTGGTTCTTGAGCCTAGTCCAATTTCTTCTGCTATTTTGGTTGCATTAATAATATAGAAATTAATGTTCTTTTCTGCTAATTGTTTCTTTATCTTATCTGGTAATTTTTGTTTAGTCTCTTCAGCATTCCAAATACTGTTTAATAAGAAACTGCCACCTTCTTTAATTCCTGCAAGCATGTCATATTTTTCAAGATAAGCAGGAACATGGCAAGCGACAAAATCAGGTTCTCCTACAAAATAGGATGAACGTATGGGCTGGTCGCCAAATCGAAGGTGTGAAATCGTAACACCACCGGATTTTTTGGAGTCATATGCAAAATATCCTTGTGCATATTTATCAGTTGACTCTCCGATAATCTTTATGGAGTTTTTGTTGGCTCCGACAGTTCCGTCACCGCCAATTCCATAAAATTTCCCTTCAAATGTACCTTCAGGAACAACGCTCACAGATTCTTTTTTTGGTAATGATTTATATGTTACATCATCGACAATACTAATAGTGAATTGATCTTTAGGTTCTGGTAATTTCAGATTTTCAAAAACTGAAATAATATCCGCTGGGGTTGTATCTTTTGAGCTTAAGCCATATCTTCCTCCAACTACCAGTGGTGCATTTTTCTCATTATAAAACAGATTCTTCACATCCAGATAAAGAGGCTCACCCATAGCTCCGGGTTCTTTTGTTCTGTCAAGTACTGATATTCTCTTTACACTAGCAGGAAGTATCTTTTTAAAGTATTTTTCAGAAAATGGACGATATAAGTGTACATTGATCAATCCTACTTTTTCTCCCTGTTTATTCAGATAGTCTACTGTCTCTTTAATGGCCTGTGTTACAGAACCCATCGCAACAATAACATGTTCTGCATCCTCCGCTCCATAAAAAGTAAACGGATGATACTCTCTGCCAGTGAGTTTTGTGATTTCCTTCATATAATTTTCCACTTCATCGGCAACAGGTTCATAAAACTTATTTGCTGCTTCACGAGCCTGGAAAAAGATATCAGGATTCTGTGCAGTACCCCTGGTTACGGGATGTTCAGGACTTAGTGCATTATCCCTGAATTTTTGTAAAGCTTCTTTATCTACCAGATGTTCCAGGTCTTCATTTTCAAAATATTCTACTTTCTGTATTTCATGAGAATTTCTGAAGCCATCAAAGAAGTGAACAAAAGGTATTCTTGTTTTTATTGCTGTTAAGTGAGCTACAGAGGCAATATCCATAATCTCCTGGATGCTCCCGCTGGCAAGTAATGCAAAACCTGTTTGACGAGTAGCCATTACGTCACTATGATCGCCAAAAATTGAAAGTGCATGAGTTGCAACACTACGGGCACTAACATGAAATACACCAGGGAGTAGCTCTCCGGAAATTTTGTACATGTTAGGAATCATCAACAAGAGACCTTGAGAAGCTGTAAAAGTAGATGTCAAGGATCCTGCTTGCAATGAGCCGTGAACTGCTCCGGAAGCACCTCCTTCAGACTGCATCTCAGTCACTTGAACCTGGTCTCCGAATAGGTTTTTTCTGCCATGAGCTGACCATTCATCTATATACTCCGCCATTGTTGACGACGGGGTAATTGGATAAATAGCAGCCACTTCGCTAAACATATATGCAACATGAGACGCTGCATAATTTCCATCACAAGTTATAAATTTTTTTTGTGCCATTTTTTCCTAATTTTTAAATAATAACTGATTTCATTACAAAAATATAATAAAAAATTCATTCCTCTTTATAAAAAAAGGCAAAATAAATATTGTTATGCTTATTCATTTTTATTAAAAATAACTTTAAAATCCATATAAAATAAAAGATGCGAACTAATTAAAGCTCGCATCAATAAATTACTATTATAGATGTTTATAAACATTCTTATTCACTATTCATAGAAATCAAAAATTCCTCGTTAGATTCAGTTTTTGCCACACGATCTCTAAGGAATTCCATTGCTTCAACCGAAGTCATATCAGTAAGATAATTTCTAAGAATCCATACTTTATTCAGTATTTCTTCATCAAGAAGAAGCTCTTCTCTACGTGTACTTGACATAGTAAGATCAATTGCAGGGAATATTCTTCTGTTAGACAATTTCCTGTCAAGTTGAAGCTCCATATTACCTGTACCTTTAAATTCCTCGAAAATAACATCATCCATTTTGGAACCTGTTTCTGTAAGAGCAGTAGCAAGAATAGTAAGAGAGCCTCCTTCTTCAATATTCCTTGCCGCACCGAAAAACCTTTTAGGTTTGTGCAACGCATTGGCATCCACACCACCTGAAAGAATTTTCCCGGAAGCCGGGCTAACTGTATTAAAAGCCCTTGCCAGGCGGGTTATTGAATCCAGAAGAATCACTACATCATGCCCGCATTCTACCATTTTCTTTGCTTTCTCAAGAACAATATTGGCAACTCTCACATGCCGTTCAGCAGGTTCATCAAAAGTAGAAGATATAACTTCACCCTTAACGCTTCTGGCCATATCGGTAACCTCCTCCGGACGTTCATCCACGAGTAATACAATCATATATGCTTCAGGATGATTTGAAGCTATAGCATTTGCAATATCTTTAAGAAGAATTGTTTTCCCTGTTTTGGGCTGAGCAACTATGAGTCCTCTCTGACCTTTACCGATAGGTGCAAACATGTCCACCATCCTGCAGGATAGCTTATCTTTATTATTGTTTGAAGTTAGTTTAAATTTTTCTTCAGGGAAAAGAGGTGTCAGATAATCAAAAGGAACTCTGTCTCTGATAAAAACAGGATCTCTTCCGTTTATTTTCTGAACCTTTATTAGTGGAAAATATTTTTCTCCTTCTTTGGGCGGACGAATTGTACCTTCCACAGTATCTCCTGTTTTCAGACCAAATAATTTAATTTGAGATTGAGATACATAAATATCATCAGGGCTGTTTAAGTAGTTGTATTCAGCTGATCGCAAGAAACCATAACCATCTGGCATAATTTCAAGTACTCCGGAGTTGCTTATGATTCCTTCAAACTCATATTTACTATGATCCTGATTTCGTTTTCTTTTACCTTGTGAATCACCACCTTTAGCTCCTGATTTTTTTTGTTTATCCTGTTGCTGTCTTGGTTGTTGTTGCTTTGACTGTGGTTTTTGCGGTTGTTGCTTATGTGTCTGAGGCTTCTGTGGTTTTTGCTTTTTTGTTTCAGCTCTTTCTTCTTCTACAGTCTCTTTTTTCTCCTCAGCAACATACGTTTTTTTCGATTGATTTTTTTTCTGAGTATTCTCTTCCTGTTTCTTAGAGGAGGTAGTCATTGCTTTTTTTGTTGAATCTTTCTTTTTATGATCCTCTTTTGAACTTTTAGTGGATTTTTTCTCTGAACTTTTGTCTTTCGACACACTCTCTGTAGCATTAATAGCTTGTTGGTCAAGGATTTTATATATCAAATCCTGCTTTTTTAAGGAATCAGTTTTTTTAATTTGTAAATCCTTAGCTATCTGCCTTAACTCAGAAACTAATTTTTTGTTTAACTCAAGAATGTCATACATAATGTTTGAATTGGAAATTAATTTGTTAAATTTTTTTATTTTTAAAGAAAAGGGAAAAGATTGATTACCTTTATGGAAATCTGCTGCAATAATACAGATTTCATTCTAAATACCAAAAAAAATTAAGAATATTTTAAAAAAAACAGATTATAAAGGTAAAAATTTTTTTTAATTCAATCAATTGTTTATTTTCACCTGCTAAAATATAACAAATTTTGTTTATATTTCGTAATAATTTATCATCATAACCCAGACCGATGAGACAGCTGAAAATAATAAAGCAAGTAACAAATAGAGAGGCTTTGTCTGTTGACAAGTATCTCCATGAGATCAGCAAAGAAGATTTGCTATCAGCTGAACAGGAAGTAGAATTAGCAAGAAAAATAAAAAAAGGGGATGAACAGGCACTTGAAAAGCTAATTCGTTCTAATCTCCGATTTGTTGTTTCTGTCGCAAAGCAATACCAGAATCAAGGACTTAGCCTCCCGGACCTAATCAACGAAGGGAATCTGGGTCTTATAAAAGCAGCTAAAAGATTTGATGAAACAAGAGGTTTTAAATTTATCTCTTATGCGGTTTGGTGGATCAGGCAATCAATACTGCAAGCACTTGCAGAACAAGCAAGGATTGTAAGGCTTCCGCTCAACAAAATAGGTTCCATAAATAAGATAAATAAAGCTCTTGCTGAGCTAGAGCAGAGACACGAAAGAGAGCCTTCGATTCAGGAAATTGCAAAAGCAGTTGAAATAGCGCCCGGAGAAATAAAGGAAGCATTGAGAAACTCAGGAAAACCGCTTTCAATGGACGCACCACTTAATGAAGAGGAAGAAGACAGCATGTATGAAATCATGGAAAGCGATGAAAATCCTGCCCCGGATGAAAATCTGATGAGCGAATCTCTTTACCATGAAATAGAAAGAGCATTATCTTCATTAACAGAAAGAGAATCAAAAATTATTCGGCTTTACTATGGCTTAAATAATAAACATCCATTCACACTTGAAGAGATTGGGGAGAAGATAAATCTTACCCGTGAACGAGTGCGCCAAATTAAAGAAAAAGCCATAAAAAGATTGAAACATACTACCCGGAACAAAATCTTAAAATCATATCTGGGCTAAACATTTACCCTTATTGGTTGAATTTCTATTTATTTTTTTATGAAAGCAGAACCTTTTCAATTGCCTTTTATTACCAGCGAGTTAGAAGGAACAGGTGGTACAATAAAAGAAACTAACGAAAATTTTCAGGTAGAAGAAATTCCTTTATACGAGCTCACAGGTGAAGGTGAACACCTGTTTATTAATATTACAAAAAATGGCATTACAACTAAAGATGTTCAAAAGGAACTGGCAAAAATTTACCAGGTAAAAAACCAGGATGTTGATTTTGCGGGGATAAAGGACAAATATGCCCTAACCAGCCAGACCTTCAGCGTTTGGATAAAAGATCATTCAATTAAAGACAGGGCTTATCAAATAGAAGAATATATGCCTGTTAATATCAACTGGATGAAATTTCATCAGAGAAAAATTAAAAAAGGGCATCTGGCAGGTAATAAGTTTACAATTAAAATTAGAGGTATTCCTGGATCAGTTGATGATGCCTGTAAAAAA
The DNA here is from genome assembly GCA_964461045.1 of uncultured Bacteroidales bacterium. Taxonomy (GTDB): domain Bacteria; phylum Bacteroidota; class Bacteroidia; order Bacteroidales; family UBA12077; genus JAGXLC01. The sequence continues at coordinate 33,532 of CAYWSJ010000033.1, forward strand.
GCTGAAGCAATAATTAATAAACTATCAGAAACCGGGATACCTAATTTTTTTGGCGAACAGCGTTTTGGCATAAAAGGAGACAATGCCCAGAAAGGTCTGGACATTATACTTGGTAAGCAACGGATAAAGAACAAATGGCTGAAGAAATTCTTACTTTCAAGCTATCAAAGTTATGTGTTCAATTTTTATCTGAAAAAACGAATTGAAGAAGGATTGTTCGACAGAATTCTAAATGGCGATGTAGCAAAAAAACAAGATACAGGAGGAATTTTTATTGTCGATGATTCGGAAACTGATCAGAAAAGGCTTGAAAATAAAGAAATCACCTTTACCGGCCCTATTTTTGGCAAGAAAATGAGATCTCCGGAAAATGAAGCTCTTAATTTTGAAAACGAAATACTCAAAGAACTAAAAATAACCAGGGAAGATTTCACAAAAGTAAAACTCACTGGAACTCGCAGACCAGGGATTATTATTCCGGATATTAATTACAGAAAACATGAAGATGGTATAGAACTAAAATTCACTTTGCCAAAAGGATCTTTTGCTACTATTATTTTGAGGGAAATTATGAAAAATTTTTAGTGCTGAAATAATTGTGTATTTTTGTTTTCAAAATAAATAAAAGAAATATTATTTCTGACTTTTCTTTTTAGAAGAAATATTCTTGAATAATAAAAAACAAAAAACACGAGATGAATCATTTAATTGCACCTTCCATGTTAGCAGCGGATTTTGCTAACCTCCAAAAAGATATAGAAATGGTAAACAGCAGTGAAGCCGACTGGTTTCACCTTGACGTAATGGATGGGATGTTTGTTCCAAATATTTCCTTTGGAATCCCTGTGATAAAGGCTATCAAAAAACACGCTGAAAAACCCCTGGATGTTCATCTGATGATTAAAGATCCTGACCGCTACCTGGAATTATTTAAAGATGCAGGGGCTGACATCCTTACTGTTCATATGGAAGCAAGCCAGCATCTTCATCGGACAGTACAAAAAATACATTCTATGGGAATTAAAGCAGGAGTATCACTCAATCCGCACACTCCTGTCAATACACTTGAAGACATTATAAAAGAAGTGGATATGGTACTGATCATGTCTGTCAACCCGGGTTTTGGCGGACAAAAATTCATCACACAATCACTAGATAAAATCAAAAAATTAAAAAAACTTATACATGATACTGGTTCCAAAGCACAAATTGAAGTTGACGGAGGAGTTGGTTCATCGAATGCAAAAGAATTGATTGAAGCAGGAACTGACATTCTTGTGGCAGGGAGTTTTATCTTCAAGTCAGAAGAGCCGGTTCAAACCATTTCAAAGTTAAAAAATCTCAAATAAAAACTTCCGGCATCTGGCCGGAAGTTTTTTACTTATATAACTCTACTTTCCTTTCGCGTAATCTTTAAGGTATTTGAATTTTTCTGATAATTCACCTTTCTCAGTGATTGTACCTCTTTTAACAACCTCTTTATCATCATTGCCAAGCAAATAAGGAAAAATTTCATTCAACAAAGTATCTCCAAACTCCTGTGAGGCATCCCTTGGAAGTTCACCCGGAAGATTATCAACAGCCATAACTGTAATGTTTTTATCATCGCTGAAAGGAGGCTCTTCTTCTCCTGTTTCAGGATTATAATC
>CAYWSJ010000034.1:0-34644 GCA_964461045.1 uncultured Bacteroidales bacterium
GAGACTAAAGAAGAGTAAGATCTTTTTTCTGAAAAAGAGGCAGGTAGCTGAAACTACCTGCCTTTTTTATTTATATCAAAATAAAGTAGATAATGTGAGTTAAACCTGAGCGGTTAAATTCTGGGGAGTATTAATGACATTTCTCTTCTCACCTGCACCAATCAGTTCAGATGTCAGAAAAAAGATATAATACCCGTGGTAACATCTCCTGTTTCATAATTATATTCAGAGCCCATCAGGCTGTGGGGAATGGAATAAACAATAAGCAAAATGACAGCCGCAAAAACATAATATCGTGGCCGTTTATTTTTTAAATCGCCCCAAATAGCCACAATCCAACCTATTGCCGCAATCAGAGTTTTATTATCTGTCAGGTCTTTACCCAGGGGAAATCCTGTCCATGCGTCACCAAATGCATAATGCTGCATAATGGGGCCAAATATAAAACCTCCTGCGACCAGCAATCCCAGGCAAATATAGCCATAGATTCGATAGTTTTTTATTTTGCCCAGGGCAAATAGACCTGCTATGGTGCTGAACATCATAGCCAGAAACATGATAATTACATGAGGAATTAGAATTCCTGTGGGTACTTTCCCTTTAAAACGTATTATTAACTGGTTTTCTTCAGATAATTTAACCGGGCCTTGCTTACTATAAAGATCAACAAAATATTCTAACTTACCTGCTGGTGGCTGGCCTGGTAAATAAGCATATAGTTTGCCATCTTCTCTTTTTAGCTTTTTTACTTCCCATTTTTCTTCTATTGGATAGCGCTTATAATAAAGAGCTCCTTTTACATCTTCAGGAGCTTTAAACTCAATTCTGCAATTGTCGGTACCATTATGACTTTTAGGGAGTTCAAATTTATATTCTTTTTTATCATATTGAAAGCTTACGGCTTCAGGATGAGTTGGTCCCGTTAATCTTTGATAAATAGCAGCAGCTAGGGTAATTACAATTCCCAGTATCCAGAATAGTATTTTTCTTTTTCTCATTTTATTTGAATTTTATAGTTGGACCATGAGTACTTTTTCCTTATCATCTCTAATGATTTCAACTGTTATTGTTTGTCCTGGATTAATATCCGAGAGTCTTTCCATGTAATCGTAAATGTCTTTTATTTTTTTTCCGTTTAGGGCGGTTATTATATCACCATTTTTCATTCCTGCACGGGAAGCAGGTTTACCTTTTATTACCATGTCTGCACGGAGCCCCCTTTCTTCAATTCCGGCAAAATCCGGCATAATTCCGAGGGTTACTTTTAATTTTTCACCATGTTTGTATTGATCTTTTGTATTTTTTGGGCCTGCTTCCTGAAAGGTAAGCGAATAATCCACCCCTGATAGATGATTGCTTAATGAATAAATATACCGGGTCACTTTTTTCAGTCCTTCATAATTAATTTTGTCAGGCGTATCTTCAGGGGTGTGATAATCAAGATGTGGTCCGGTTGAAAAGAAAAATACGGGAACATCCTTGCTGTAAAATGATGAATGATCAGAGGGGCCATAGCCTTCTTTTGTCATACCCAGTGTAAACTGAAAATCCTGGTTAATTTTTTTCAGAATTTCTTCAGCTTGCAAAGAAGTACCTACGCCACCCACCTGCAATGAATTTTCATCGCGCAAACGCCCAATCATGTCAATATTTATCATGGCACTTACTTTTTTCAGATTAACAATAGGATTGGAAGTAAAGTATTTTGATCCTATCAGCCCCATTTCTTCTGCTCCAAATGCAATAAAGAGGAAATTGGCTTTCAGGCTGTCCTTTTTAGTGCCCAGTTTTTCGGCAATTTCAATCATAGCTGCAATTCCTGAACCATTGTCATCAGCACCATAATGAATAGCAGTAGTATCAGGTCTTCTACTTCCGGTGTCATGTCCTCCCATTCCCAGGTGATCATAATGACCTCCGATAATTATGTAAGGTTTATTTTCAGAGTTTTTGGCCTTTAGTTCACCAACAACATTTTGTGTGTTTACCCTGTTGGGGCTGATATCAATATTTGCAAGTAGTTTTCCGTCCAGCATTAAGGGGTGTGGTGTTTTTTTCTCCAAAATATTCTTTTCCAGTTTTTCCAGAGAATGGTTCGTGTTATTCAGCAAATCGTTGGCTGTTTCTCTGCTTATATGGAGCACAGGAATACCAGCATTGCCCTTTTTTCTTGTTGGATCGGTTAATTGGCTTTTGTTTTTTGCAGGGGATACAAAAAGTACTCCTCTGGCTCCTTTATCTCGTGCCTTTAAGGCTTTTGACCTGTCATCTTTACTTTGGATTGTAAATTTCTTTAGTGCCTTAATTTCAGGACTATCTCTTAATATTATAACCCATTTATTTTTTACATCAGTTTCTTTGTAACTATTCCAGTGAAATTTTTTATTGCGGATGTCGAAACCATATCCGGCAAAAACTACTTCACCCTCATATTTTCCACTGTCTGAAAATGCGAAAGGAACAAAATCTTTTTCAAACTGATATTTTTTGTCATTGAAAATCAGTTTATTGTTTTCTCCTGTCTTATTTCCTGTAACCACAGTAAAATGTTGAAATCCATTTTTGTTCAATAATTTAGCACCCGCCAGTTCAAGTTCCTGGGCAATGTATTCAGCAGCCATTTTTCCCCCTTCAGAGCCCGGGTATCTCCCTTTTAAATCGGGTGAAGCAAGATATTTAAGATGACCTTCTAACTCTATTTTTGAAATTTCAGGTTTTTTGTGTTGCTGGCAACTTGCAAGTGTCAGTACAAAAAGACTTAATAAAAATATTCTTAGTTTCATCGTTCTATAGTTAATTTATTGTTTACAGTTTAAATTTGGTGTAAAAAGTCGTTATATTATTCATATTATCTCCAACATATAATTCCAGTTCATGTTCTTCCGATTTTTTTAATCTTTTACTGTCGATTTTATAAAGAATAATATTGTTTTTCGGATCGTATTCAAATAAAGCCCATTCATTATCAATATATCCGTTGTAAGTTTTTATACCTGATAAATCATCTTCTACCTGTATTTTAATCACTCCATTTCTTACGATCTCTTCTGGTCTCTTTGCTTTTACAACGGGAGCAACTGTATCAGTCATAATACAATACTTTCCTAGTTTCCTGGCTTTTGTAGTAATGTAACCATTAACCTTTTCTCCTCCTGTGTATTCGTATTCACTGTCTTCTCCATTTTTATATGCAATAAAGGCTTTTTCAGATAAGGAGGACGGCAGGTCATTGGTTTTAATGGATAGGTTAAAATATTTATGTACGGGTGTGGTTTTCTTATGTACGTAATGAATACCTGAATAGATATTTTCTTTGATAGGTTCTTCTCTTTTGTATTCAAAATGAACAGTATCGTAGAATGAATAAGAAGGGAATGTAAGTTTAATTCCTTCTTTTTTGAATTCATTCTCTTCATTATAAGGAAAAACAGTGGTGCTGGACTCAGAATATGCAGGTATTTCCTTGACATTATTAACATTTTTAATGCTAAACTCAAGGACCGATTCATTTTTATAGGTATCCTGAATGATGTATTTCACGTTATGTTCCAGGGTATCGTTAAATTCGACAACTCCATTGTTTCGGATAAAATTATAAATGCTGAGCTGATTGTTAGGTTCAAGGAATAATTTCTGAACACTGCTGTTTCGGAGTATTTTTTCTTCATAATCAATCAGGCTGTTAATATACCGGCTTTCGCTAAACGAAAATTCATCCAGCTTGTGGTGATACCATAATTTGTCATCAATATACAATTTAATTGAATTTACACCACACCAGTTATGGGATCCATTTAGGAAATCAAAAGTTTTTATGCCAAAACCTATTTTTCCTCTAACCTTTATTATCTCATTTTTTTCAGGTCGATAATAATTAATCCTGTTTTTCTGTTTTACAGAAAAGATATATTTTTCATTTTTACCTTTAATCCGGCTGCTTTTATTTATTGGATATACTGCTGCCAGGAATACTTTTGGAGCAATTTGATCTTCAATCTGAAAATCAAATTTCATTGGATTAACAGGATGTTGGTTGTCTATTTTTCTTATTTCAAAATGCAAATGAGGCCCCTGTGAGCTCCCGGTATTTCCTGAATAACCAATTAGCTGCCCCTTCTTTACTTTGAATTGTTCCGCTTCCGGATACAACTGAATAGGGAAGGTTTTATTTTTATATTGTTCGTTAATCACATATTTTTCAAGTTTATTGCTAAAACGATCCAGATGCGCATAAACTGATGTGTAGCCTATTTCAGGATGGTTGATGTACAGGGCCCTTCCGTATCCTGACGGAGTGACTTTAATCCTTGAGACATAGCCATCAGCAATTGCAGTAATTTTTTTTCCGTTTACCCCATCAGTCTTAATATCAATTCCGGAGTGAAAATGATTAGATCGCAATTCACCAAATGTACCGGAAAGATATATCGGGAAATTTACCGGTTCTTTAAAAGAATTCTGTTTTTGATTTGTCTTTTGCGAAAATGAATTATGATTGATTATCAGTAAAAAGAATATGGATGTCAACAGTAAATTATGTTTGGTCATTTTTTTGATTTTATATTTTAAATTCAACAAAACTAATATTATTTTTAATACTCGTAAAAAAGCATGGAGTTAATTTTTTTATTTGCAAAACCTGTATTAATTTTGTAATTTGTTAGATTAAGAGCATGAACAATAAAGACACAAATATCGTTAATAGAGTTAAAGAAAAAGTTTATAACTTAATTAATATTAACGAAAATTTAAAAAAAGAGAATGCTCAATTAAAAAAAGACAATAAAAATTTAGAATCACAGTTAAATCAATTAAAGACAGAATTAAATAATTACAAAGAGAAATATACAAGATTAGAAATAGCAAAAAGTTTGCAATCATCATCGGCGAATCACGATGCAAAAATAAAGATTAACCGAATTGTGCGGGAAATTGACAATTGTATTGCTCTTTTGAATAAATAATTTTTACAATATAATGGGTGAAGAAAAATTATCCATAAAATTAAATCTTGCAGACAGGTATTATCCTCTTAAAATAGAAAGAGATGATGAGGAAAGGATACGTAAAGCTGCAAAGTTAATTAACGAGAAAATCTTACAGTATAAACAGAAATATGCAGACAAAGATAATCAGGATTTCTTAGCAATGGCAGCTTTACAGTTTGTTATTAAGTATCTTGAGAAGGATGAGGAAGAGAAAGAAGAGATCGTTATGGATAATTTAGAGGATTTAGAACAGGAATTAAATGAATATTTAGAAAAAGAGAAAAACGTTCTTTAAATAGATATTTTACCCGCATAGTTCCTTAATTGCTGTGAAACTCAACACTTATCAAAATTGGAGATAAGCTCGTTTGAGTAAAAGCAGGCCCCATTCCGATTCGTCGGAATTCCACTGAAAAGTGGGACAGGGGAAACTTGATCTTGAATGGCAACTCCACCCATGTCAGAACAGGGGTTTTCTACAAGCGTTAAGGATAGAACTGTGCGGGTTTTTTTATGGAAAATTTATAAACCAGATATATTATGATAATAACAAACATATTTGAAAATTTATCGCTAACAACCCTGATTATTGCTGGGGTTGCTTTAGTGGGAGGAGGGCTGATTTCCTACTTCCTTTGGTCTGTGGCTCTTAAAAAGAAAAGCAGACAACTCATAGAAGATGCCAAATCTGAAGGTGAAGTTATCAAAAAAGATAAAATTCTTCAGGCCAAAGAGAAATTTTTGCAGTTAAAGGCAGAGCATGAGAAAGAAATGAATGAGCGTACCAACAAAGTAATTGCCCAGGAGAATAAGTTAAAACAAAAAGATCAAACGCTTTCGCAAAAGATACAGGAAACTGAAAAGAAGAAAAAGGAATTGGATGCAATAAGACAAAACTTGCAGGTTCAGATGGATGTAGTGGAAAAGAAAAACGAAGAGCTTGATAAAGCACATAAACAACATGTGGAGCAGCTTGAGGCTATATCCGGGATGTCCGCCGAAGAAGCAAAGAACCAACTTGTTGAATCCTTGAAAGCGGAGGCTAAAACAGAGGCAATGTCTACAATGAACGAAATTGTGGAAGAAGCCAAAATGAATGCCAATAAAGAGGCCAAAAGAATTACTGTTCAGACAATACAGAGGGTAGCCGCTGAAACAGCCATAGAAAATGCTGTTACTGTCTTTAATATTGATAACGATGAAATTAAAGGAAGAATTATTGGACGTGAAGGACGTAATATAAGAGCGCTTGAAGCTGCTACAGGAGTTGAAATTATAGTAGACGATACGCCTGAGGCTATTACGCTCTCAGCTTTCGATCCTATCAGAAGAGAAATTGCACGACTTTCTCTCCATCAACTGGTGACAGACGGAAGAATTCACCCGGCCCGAATTGAAGAGATTGTGGATAAAACCAAGTCTCAGGTAGAAGATGAAATTAATGACATTGGAAAGAAAACAGCCATCGATCTTGGAATTCATGGATTGCATCCTGAGCTAATACGATTGGTTGGGAAAATGAAATATCGATCTTCATATGGACAGAATCTCCTGCAACACTCAAGAGAGGTAGCTAATCTGAGTTCAATTATGGCTTCGGAATTAGGACTGAACCCTAAACTTGCCAAAAGAGCAGGATTGCTCCATGATATTGGAAAGGTGCCGGATGACGAACCGGAACTTCCACACGCTGTGTTAGGAATGAAACTGGCAGAAAAATTTAAAGAGAAGACTGAGGTATGCAATGCCATTGGATCACACCACGAAGAAGTGGAGATGTCTAGCCTTATTGCTCCTGTTGTTCAGGTTTGCGATGCTATTTCAGGTGCCCGCCCTGGGGCAAGAAGAGAAGCAGTTGAATCATATATTCAGCGTTTGCGCGATTTAGAAGATCTTGCTCTCTCTTTTGAAGGGGTTACTAAAACATATGCCATTCAGGCTGGAAGAGAACTAAGAGTAATCGTTGGAAGCGACCAGATAAGCGATAACCAGGCTGATAAGCTATCTTACGATATTTCAAAGCATATTGAAGATCAGATGACTTATCCTGGCCAGGTTAAAGTAACTGTTATCAGAGAGAAAAGAGCTGTTAATTACGCCAAATAAAAATTAGACTTTTTTACTGTTTATAAAGAGCCTTCTTCCGGGCTCTTTTTTATTTTTCGCATTGGCAATCATATCTTTTTTTCTTTACTTTTGTTGTTCATTAAAAAAAAACTGTTTTGATTTTATTTTACTTTAACAATATAATTATGGATAGCCCTGTCCTTTAGGGCAGAGGATAAGTTAAACTATAATTTCCCTCAGATTTCTATAAATTTTGTAAATTAAGATACAAAATTTATAGAAATCATAGACGGAAGAGGCATTTGAATCACCACCCTAAAGGACGGGGCTAGTGAAATAACATCTTCAAAATTTGGTGAAGTAAAATTTTTTAATAAAATCAAAACGGCTTTTAAAAGTATAAAAAAGTTTACTATGCATAACATACGAATGGTTGACCTGAAAACACAATATGAAAATATCAAACATGAAGTTGATAATGCTATCCAGGATGTAATTGATTCTACAGCATTTATTAATGGACCTCATGTGAAAGATTTTCAACATAATCTTGAAAAATACCTGGGCATTGATTCAGTTATTTCCTGTGCTAATGGTACTGATGCTTTACAGATTGCTCTAATGGCACTCAACCTGGAAACCGGAGATGAGGTCATTACACCTGATTTCACCTTTATATCAACCGTTGAAGTTGTTAAACTGCTTGGTTTAAAACCCAGACTCGTGGATGTGAATCCGGAAACTTTTACTATTGATATTGATAAGCTTGAAAAAGCTATTAATAAAAACACCAAAGCAATTGTGCCTGTGCACTTGTTTGGTCAATGCGCTGATATGAACGCTATTATGGATATTGCTGAGAAACACAATATCTCTGTGGTTGAAGATGTGGCTCAGGCTACAGGGGCTGAATATAATTTTAAGGGTAATTGGGAAAAAGCGGGAACCATCGGGCATATTGGATGCACCTCATTTTTCCCGTCAAAAAATTTAGGATGTTATGGAGATGGAGGGGCTTTGTTTACAAATGACCACCAAATGGACGAAAAGATCAGGACTATTGCTAATCATGGCTCAAAAGTGAAGTATTATCATGATGATATAGGCGTAAATTCAAGGTTAGATACCCTGCAGGCAGCTATTTTAAACGTAAAATTGAAATACCTGAATAATTATAACCAGGCCAGGCAGAAAGCTGCAGCTTATTATGATGAAAAACTGGGAAAATTGGAACATATCCAGACACCTGTTAAGGACAGAAATTCAAGTCATATTTATCACCAGTACACCTTAGTGCTTGATTCTTCTGTGAACAGAAATGAGCTGAAAGAATATCTGAAAGAAAAAGGAATTCCATCGATGGTTTATTATCCTGTGCCTATGCACAAACAATCAGCTTATGTTGATGATTTGAAAAGTGAGGATAAATTTCCTGTTTCTGAAAGATTAAGTGAGAAAGTATTATCTCTTCCAATGCATACTGAATTAACAACTGAACAATTAGAGTGGATCACAACTTCAATAATTAACTACTTTAAATAATTGAATAATTATGGACTATTTTGCGCATGAAACGGCTGTTATCGATGAACCCTGTAAAATTGGAAAAGGGACAAAGATATGGCATTTTTCTCATGTTATGAAAAATGCGGAGATTGGGGAAGAATGCAACCTGGGGCAGAATGTAGTAGTTTCACCAGATGTTGTTTTAGGAAATAATGTGAAGGTACAGAATAATATTTCCATCTATACCGGAGTTATTTGTGAGGATGACGTATTTTTAGGTCCCTCAATGGTTTTTACCAATGTAACAAACCCACGAAGTGCAGTTGTAAGAAGAGATCAGTATGAAAAAACACTCGTAAAGAAAGGGGCAAGTATTGGTGCCAATGCCACAATTGTTTGTGGTCATACTATTGGAGAGTTTGCTTTTGTTGGAGCGGGAGCTGTTGTGATAAGAGATGTAAAGCCTTATGCGCTTGTAGTTGGCAATCCTGCTAAACAAATTGGCTGGATGAGCGAATATGGACATCGCCTTCATTTTGATGAAGATAATATTGCTGTTTGTCCTGAAAGTAAAGACCGATACAGGCTTGAAGGAGATACCGTTAAAAAAATTGATTAAGAAAACCTGTTTTTGGTATTCTTTTTAAATCGAACTCAGGTTTATTTATCAATTTTTTTGTAATCTGAATTATTGCTGAGAAACTCAGGAACGATTTCTTTCATTTTCTTAACGCAAAGTTCTTCATCATTATCTGATTTCAGTATTTGCGACAACTGGTTTATCTGGTCTTTTATCTTTTCATAGTCGCACTGACCTACTTTTGCTATCATAATTTTAGAATGATAAGTTGGGATCGTATTTTCCTGGTCATTCAATAACTCTTCGTAAAGTTTCTCTCCGGGCCTCAATCCCGTATATCTAATCTGAATATCCTTATCTATTTCAAGTCCTGATAATTTGATTATTTTTTTCGCCAGATCAATAATTTTAACTGATTCGCCCATATCAAACAGGAAGATTTCTCCAGCTTTATTCATAGCTCCGGCTTCCAAAACCAACTGGCATGCCTCGGGGATTGTCATGAAATATCTTGTCACTTCAGGGTGAGTAACCGTAACCGGGCCCCCTTCATCAATTTGTTTCTTGAAACGAAGAATCACAGAGCCATTAGAACCCAAAACATTACCAAAGCGTGTGGTAACAAATTTGGTTTTACTGAGTTCATTGAAAGACTGGATGAACATTTCAGCTATTCGCTTTGAAGCTCCCATCACATTTGTTGGATTAACTGCCTTGTCTGTAGAGATCATCACGAAATTATCAACATTGTAATTATTTGCTGTTTCAGCAAGCATTCTTGTGCCTACCACATTTGTTCGTATGGCTTCATAAGGATTGCTCTCCATCATAGGAACATGTTTATATGCTGCAGCATGATAAACAATTGACGGGTGAAACTTTTCAAAGACAAAATTAAGGCGGTTCTGGTCTGTGATGCTACCAACAATAATATCGTAATTTTCGAAATTCAGTTTTTCTTTTAATGAAAGCTCTATATCATACAAAGGCGTTTCTGCATGATCGTATAAAAGAATCTTCTTAGGATTGTAATTAATTAATTGTCTGACAATTTCGCTACCTATAGATCCGGCTGCCCCTGTTACAAGAACAACCTGGTTTAATATTTGCTTTTTTATTTGTTTTTCATCCAGTATAATGGGCTCCCTTTCAAGCAGGTCTTCTATTCTTATTTTTTTAATCTGATTAAAACTTAATTCTCCATTAATCCATTCATTAACCTCCGGCACTGTAAGCACCTTTACGTCATGTTCCAGGCATGTATCAACCAAATAGCTTTTTGTGTTAACATCAATATCTTTTCTTGAGATGATTAGCTTTTCAACTTCATATTTTTTGAGAAGACTATTTAAGTCATCCAGGCTGTGTATGGTTACGTTTTCAAGGATTTTACCAATTTTTGAATTATCATCTTCAAGAAAACCAATTACTTTATGCATTGTCCCGGCATCTCTGTCAAGGGTTCTTTTGGCAATCGTACCGAATTCACCTGCTCCAAAAATGATTACATTGGTTTTATGTCTTGCAGGAGCATATAATTCATTGTAAATTGTTTTTATCATGAACCTGGCAGAAGTCATTAGGAATATTGTGGCCAGGAAATCAATTATAATAACTGAAAAGGGTATCAGGTACTGGCTGTTAATGAAATAAAAACTGACCAGGTTTAGCACTGCAAATATGGAACTTCCTGTTAGGGTAACAATAAAAATCCGTTCTGTATCTTTGGCGCTTGTATACCTTATGATCCCCGCATAAGAACGAAATCCTATAAAAGTAACTGAACGAATAAGGAGAACATAGGGTATTATGAAGCCTAATTTTGTGTTTAATTGTTCTGATTCAGGAAATTCAAAATTAAACCGGATAAAATAGGCTGCGGTGATGGAAATCAGAACAATAAAGATATCCAGCAGAAAAATAATCCATCTTGGCGTATATGATTCAGGAAAAAGATATAATATAGATTTTCTTTTTTTCATTTTCTAATATACTTAATTTTTATACCAGACTAAACCAATCTCACATTCACAATAAGCTCTAACAGAAAATAAGTTATTTTTGAGTAGATGAATATTTTCATGCAAAAAATTAGCAGACAAGAATTCAATAAATAAAAATAATGACCTTGAACAGAAACCTTTTTTTGTTCGATTACTAAATTTTTGATTAGTATATAAAAAAAGGTATTTGCTATTCATCTTGTTCTAGTCTGTTAGTATTCTGTATAGTTCACTTAATTCCTGAATTTTATCAGGATATCCGAGTTTATCGTAACTGTAGATCAGGTTGTTTAGTAATCTTTTTATTATTTTTAAATTATCACAAGGCAAATAGTATTCTTTTTCACGTTTGAGATTTTGCTGTTTGAGAAAATAATCAATCTCTTTTTTACCTAAAATAGCACCTTTATTAAAAGGATTGATATAAAACAATACCTGGTTTTGTATAGAATCTTCCTGGGCATATTCATTTTTATACGCAACAATATAATTTTTGGGTAAATTAACACCGTAAACCGGTATATTCAATCGTTGAGCAAGAGCAGAATAGATAATCCCTAAAGTGATTGGGTTTCCCTTTTTTGTCTCTAATACATGGTTAATGTAATTATTCTGCGGGGCATAAAAATTGGCAGAATTACCTGAAAATCCGTGGACTTTAAAAAATACATGATTAATAATCTGAACTTTTTCCAGTGCTGTTAAGTTTTCGTTGATCTCGAGCCAGATATCTTTTTTGATCTCTTCCAGCCGGTTGTTATAACTTTCAAAATTAAGTTCCGGGTATTGATGTTTTGCAATCAGGAAGCTTCCCATAAAGAGGTCTTCACCTCCTTTGCCGGCCCATTTTTTCAAACTTCTCTTAACACTGTTGGCCTGAATCTCCTGTATAAGTCCTTCGATTCTTTCCTGTATCTTCTCGTCAAAAGATTTCTCCCATACTTTTTCAAGTTCGGGCAAAGCTTTATAACCCTGTGCCAGTAATTTGTCATAGATTTCCCTGTAGATTTCCTCATCAGGATCATCCAGTAGTTTAACAAGTGCTTTTATTTGCTTTTCTGTTTGCTCTTTCTTATTGCTCATTAGAAATTGTATCTAACACCAGTTTGACCAATTTTTTAATTGTCGGTTTATAATCTCCAATAAAATCTTTCGTTTCTCTGTTTGCAATAATTGCACATATTGTTAATGCGTTGTGTCCCAGGTATTTTGAGAGTGCATATATTGCAGAGCTTTCCATTTCAAAGTTAGTGATTTTGTGATTAGAAAACTTGAATTCTTTGATTTTATTGTTAAGTTCAGGGTAACGTGTTGGTATTCTTAATTTTCTGCCCTGCGGACCATAAAACCCAGGTGCAGAAATAGTTACTCCGTTAATACAATTTGAATTCTTAAATTTGTTTATTAATTCATCTGAGCCGTTTATGGTATATGGAAAATGACTTTCCAATGGCCAGCCAAAATGTTTTTTTAATTCCGAAGTGAATTCTTTGTTTTCCTCATCTTCATCAATGTCATAAAAATGCAACAGGTTATCGAAACCTATAGATTTTTCGGAAAGTAAGAATGAACCAACAGGTAGGTTTTTTTGCAGTCCTCCGGAAGTACCCAGTCTGATAAGATTTAGTTTTTTATGTTCTTTTTTGTCCGATCGTTTGTCAAAATCAATATTTACCAATGCATCCAGTTCATTGATTACAATATCGATATTGTCTGTTCCTATTCCGGAAGAAAGAACTGTTATGGGGATGCTTTTATAAGTGCCTGTAATTGTCTTAAATTCACGGTTTTGTTTGGATATGCTTATTGAATCCAGAAAAGAACCTATCAAATCTACTCTTCCGGGATCACCGACAAGTATAATTTTCTCAGCTATATCTTCTGGCTTGAGCTTGAGATGAAAAATACTTTTATCCTTATTAATAATAAGTTCAGAATCTTTATACTTCATAATTGATTGCTTTAAAAGACCAAAACTACCCAATTTTTGCTAATTGTACAATATTTTTCGATCTAATAAACCGAAAACAATTTTTTTTATAATATTTGTATGATTTATTATAACTAAAAAAAATTACTATGAAAAAATTTAAATTAATTGTACCCTTATTATTGTTCGTTTTTCTTGGTTTAAGTGCTTACTCCCAGGATGATAAGGATAAGAACAATGGTTACCAGTTTGAAGATATTAAAAGACTGGATGCGACAAGTGTGAAAAATCAATATCGTTCCGGAACATGCTGGAGCTTTGCCGCGATTTCATTTTTAGAATCTGAATTACTGAGAATGGGGAAAGATCCAATGGATCTCTCAGAGATGTGGATTGTCAGACATGCTTATTCAGATAAGGCTGAAAAATATGTTCGGTTTCATGGAAATCTGAATTTTGCCGGGGGCGGTGCTTTTCATGATGTTACAAATATGATTAAGAGATATGGCATTGTTCCTGAAAAGCAATATCCTGGTTTAGAATATGGTACTGAAAAACATGTTCACGGTGAACTGGATGCTGTTTTGAAAGGTTATGTTGATCAGGTTTTGGAAAACAAAAACAGAGAGTTAACACCGGTATGGCATGATGCGTTTGACCAGATATTGAATACTTATCTTGGAGAAGAGGTGAAAAGATTTAACTATGATGGCGCTGAATATACACCCAAATCTTTTGCTAAGAATTATCTGGGACTTGACCTCGACAATTATATAGAACTTTCTTCATATACTCATCACCCATTTTACTCAGAATTTATCCTGGAGGTTCCTGATAATTGGGCCTATGATGAAGTTTATAATGTACCAATTGATGAATTAATGGAAGTAATAGATCAGTCAATTGAAAAAGGATATACTGTTGCATGGGCTGCTGACGTTAGCGAGAAAGGTTTTTCATGGAAAAATGGAGTGGCTGTGGTTCCAAATAAGGACGTTAAAAGCATGGATAACCTTGAAAGTGCAAAATGGGCTGATATTCCTGAAGATGAACTGGCAGATAAATTATACAGTTTTAACGGTCCTGTACCGGAGAAAGAAATTACACAGGAAATGCGTCAGGAATCTTTTAACAACTGGCAGACAACAGATGATCATGGCATGCATATAACCGGAATTGCAAAAGATAAAGAAGGGAATAAATATTATATTGTTAAAAATTCATGGTCTGATGAAAACCATATTTATGATGGATATTTTTATGCCTCAGAAGCATTTGTGCGTTATAAGACAATGGATATTATGATTAATAAAAATGCATTGCCTGAGGATATTGCTTCAAAATTAAATTTACAATAAAAAACAACTTTGATAATTTAATTTAAAAAGGAGGATGCATTTCCTCCTTTTTTTGTTAATAGGCTATTTAAGATTTTCTTCGAATAATTTTAAAATTCTCCTGTATTCATCGGTCCAGCTTTCAGGTTCTTTAAAGCTGTGCCTTTCCATAGGATAAACAGCCAGTTCCCAGTTTTCTTTTCCCAATTCAATAAATCTTTGTGTTAGTCTGACTACATCCTGAAATTGTACATTGTCGTCAATCATGCCGTGGCAAATAAGCAAAGGATCCTCAAGTCCTTCAGCAAAATTAATCGGTGAACTTCTTTGATATGCAATACTGTCTTCTGTGGGTTGGTTTAGTATGTTTGATGTGTAGGTGTGGTTGTAGTGTGCCCAGTCTGTTACAGATCTTAATGCTGCACCTGCAGCAAAAGTTTCTGGATTTTTAAAAAGGGCCATCAGTGTTATAAAGCCACCATAGGAGCCGCCATATATTCCAATCCTTTCGGGGTCTACATTTTGTTTTTTAACAAGATATTTTGCCCCATCGATATGATCGGTCAGGTCTTTGCCACCCATATGTCTGTAAATTCCTGTTCTCCAGTCGCGTCCGTAACCAGCACTTCCCCTGTAATCAATATCAAGTACAGTATATCCATTGTCAACCAATAGGTTATGAAACATATATTCTCTAAAATATTTGCTCCACCAGTTATGCGCATTCTGTAAGTATCCGGCTCCATGAACAAAAATTACCGCAGGGGTCTCTTTTTTATTCTTATTTTCAGGTTTATATAATCTTGCATATACTTTTTTTTCGTCTCTTGCTTTGAAAGTTATTATTTGTGGTTTTCTCCAATCGTAAGCTTTGAAAAGCGATGTCAGAGAATTTGTTAGCTTTACAGGTTTGGCTTCAGGTGTATTTCTTTTAAAATAAATTTCCCAGGGTTGATTTGCAGAAGAGTAATGAATGGCCATATAATTTTCATCAGGTGATAATGCTACATTATTTCTTCCTTTCATAAATGTTAGCTGTTCCATCTTACCACCCATAAGGGGCATTTTGTAAAATTGTCTTTCCCCCGGATGTGTTTTATTGGCGTTGAAGTACCAATATTTTTTATCTTTTGAAATCCGGGGGTTGTAAATTTCAAATTTTCCTTTTGTTAGTTGTTTTTCCTTCTTATTTTCAACATTCATAATATAAAGATGTGAGTAGCCCGACTTCTCCGATTGAAACCAAATGTGTTTGTTGTCCGGCAACCATCCTATTTTTTCTCTCCATCCTGTGCTTCCTATTCCCGGGCCGGCAATCCACGCTTCGTCTCTTTGTCTGTCCAGAAGTTCTGTATTGCCAGATTTCATATCAAGCAACATCAGCCAGCGGTCTTTATTGTCTGCTGCTCTGACTGAGATAAGGGCTTTCTTGCCATTGTCAGACCAATAGGGGCCGAATATATTTACTTTCCTTTCTATTGTATTTTCATCTTTGCGTCCGGGGTAATCTTTCAGATACTTTGGTTTATCTTTTATTCCGGGGATGTTTGAAGTATTTACAGAATAGACCGAATCCTTTTCAATATTGTAAATCTGCAATCCATATTGATATTGACTGCCTCCAACTTTTGACCTGGCTTTTTCAATTTCCAGGTATCCTGTACTACTTATAAAATGAGGAACCCTTGTCCTTTTGCTTTTTCCTCTTTTGAAAAGATTATAGGTAATGTACTTTTCATCCGGACTTAGGATAATATTAGCAGGTGAGCCGTTCTTAGTATAAACCGTTTTTATTTCCTGCTTTATATTTATATTTTCAATACTGTCTTTGTATGATTTATTCCTCTCTCTTCTTCTTAATACCTTAAAAAGATCCATTTGCTGATTATACAACCATTTTTCCTTTGGTGTTTTTTTCTTTGTTTCTTTTGAAGTGGCCTTTTTCCTTTCAAAGTCAACAAGCTGAACCAGCTTTTTTTTATCCAGGTTCCATTTAAACAGATCTCCGTCCATAATGAACACAATACCTTTATCATTAAATGTGAATTTAGGAGATTTGAGAGAATGAAAGGACTTTAAAATCACTTCAGAAGTTTTATTTTCAACGTTGTAGATAACAAGATTTCCGTCCCTGGCATAAACTTTCTTGCTTTTTTTATTATTAAAATCTGCTGAACGCGGAGGTATTGCTCTTTTTTCTTTTAGGTCGGCTTTTTCTGGATGTTGCGAATCCCCATTTATTTCAATTTTATAAAGATCTTCGATGGGCTTTTTCTCCGGATTCCATTCAAAATAAATTGTTTTGCTGTCGTCCGACCAGAAAATATTATCCGGAAGACTGCCTATCCATTCATCCGGGTCCTGCATAATTTTGCTGATTTTTAGTGCAGGAGAATTCTTATTTTGTTGTGTCAAACCAATATTCGCAGCTAAAACAATAAGCAGGCTAACTAAAATGGTATTTTTTTTCATGATAACTATTATTGATTCAGTCTTTTTGATTAAAGAACCAATATGATAGTTTAAAATGTGAGTAAGAATTAATAAACTGTTTTGATTTTTATGAACGTGGATGGTGTTCGATGATCGTATCTCTTAAGTATTCACGATCCAGATGCGTATAAATTTCAGTTGTCATAATAGATTCATGTCCAAGCATTTCCTGAATAGCTCTCAAATCGGCACCACCGTCAATCATATGTGAGGCAAATGAGTGTCTTAGCGTATGCGGACTAATATTTTTTGGAATATTAGCCTTTGCAGCCAGCCTTTTAATAATTGTAAAGATCATGACACGGGTTAGCTGTTTTCCTCTTCTGTTGAGAAAAAGGATATCTTCATAACCTTGCACAATTTTTATTTTATTTCTGTCTTCCAGGTAATAATTTATTTCTTTAATAGCTTTTTGGCTTATAGGAACCAGTCTTTCCTTATTTCCTTTTCCAATAATCCTCACGAAACCCTGGTCAAAGTAAAGATTTGAAATCCTTAGCTGTATAAGTTCTGTAACTCTTAATCCACAACTGTATAAAGTTTCAATTATTGCTTTGTTTCTTTGACCCTCGGGAAGACTCAGATCAATTGCTTTTATTAGTTGATCTATCTCCTCAATTGTAAGGACCTCAGGTAATTTTCTTCCAATTTTTGGAGCTTCCAGAAGAGCTGCAGGATCTTTTTCTATCTGATTTTCAAGAAGTAAATATTTATAAAAGGATTTGATACCTGAAATTATTCTGGATTGGCTTGTTGAGCAAAGGCCCATTTCATTGAGCCAGTAGATGAAATTTCTCAGATGTTCTGTATTAATTTGCTGTGGTGATACATTCAGTTTCTTCAGATCAAGATAATTTTTTAACTTATTAATGTCGTTGTAATAAGCATTAATTGAGTTTGCTGAGAGCGACCTTTCCAACCTCAGAAAATCTATAAAGTTTTTTATAGAAATTTCCCAATTCATAGTATTAATTTAACAAGTAATTAAACGGATTTTTTTGTTAAATTGTATTTTTGTACAAATTAAAGAAGATAGTATGAAAATTCAAATCATTAATGGTCCTAATTTAAATTTATTAGGAGAAAGGGAAAAGTCCATTTATGGAGAAATTAGTTTTGAAAAATATCTTGAAATATTAAAAAAGCATTTTAGTTCTTTTACTATCGATTATTTTCAATCTAATGTGGAAGGTGAACTTATAAATTGTATTCATGATGTAAGAAAAAGCCATAAAGGAATTATCCTGAATGGAGGAGGTTACACACATACTTCTGTTTCTCTGAGAGATGCAATATCATCCCTGGAAATTCCAACAGTAGAGGTTCATGTCTCCAATGTATTTTCACGCGAGGAGTTCAGGCATACTTCATTGTTAGCCCCGGTATGTTTAGGATCTGTTATAGGTTTTGGCCTGGATGGCTACAGGCTTGCCATTGAAAGCCTGCGTTTCTATTATTCAAAAAAATAATTTATATCTTTTTATTATGCCAAAAACAAAAATCGTAGCTACTATCTCTGATCGTAAAGCAGATACAGATTTTATTAAGCAGCTTTATGATCATGGTATGAATGTAGTCAGAATGAATACAGCTCACCAGGTTCCGAAGCAAACTTTAAAAATTGTGGAAAATACCAGGCAGGTATCAGAGCATATAGCTTTGCTACTGGATACTAAAGGTCCGGAAGTAAGGATAGTTGATGCTGAAGAGCCGGTTCAACTGGAAAACGGGGATAAAATAAAGGTAGGAGGAAATACCAATGGACAACTCTCAAAGGATCTGGTTTGTGTAAATTATGTTAATTTTTCAAAAGATGTTCCCAAAGGAAGTAAAATTTTAATTGATGATGGAGAGGTTGAACTGGAAGTATTAGAAAAGAAAAATGAATATCTGGTATGCCGGGTAAACAATTCTGGATTGGTTAAACCAAGAAAAAGTGTGAATGTTCCTAATGTACATATTAATTTGCCTTCTGTGAGTGAAAAAGACAAGGAATATATCAAATTTGCAGCTGAGCATGATATAGATTTTATTGCCCATAGTTTTGTGAGAAATGTGGAAGACGTAAAGGCAATAAAGGAACTACTTGACAAGTACAGGAAAGAAATAAAAATTATTGCCAAAATTGAAAACCAGCAGGGTGTAGATAATATTGATGAAATATTAGATCATGTCTACGGAATTATGGTAGCCCGGGGAGATCTTGCCATTGAGATACCCTATGAGAAGATACCGGGGATACAGAGAATGCTGATTAATAAGTGTATCGAACGCCGAAAACCTGTAATTATAGCCACACAAATGCTTCATTCCATGATTCACAATCCCCGTCCTACACGGGCTGAAGTAAATGATGTTGCCAGCGCAATCTACAGCAAAACAGATGCAGTAATGTTAAGCGGAGAAACTGCTTCAGGGAAATATCCGGTAGAGGCAGTAAAAACAATGGCCAAAGTAGCTTATGAAGTGGAAAATTCCAGGGAGGAAATGAATGACATACCTATTTCTGTAATTAATAATAAAGTATCTGATTTTTTATGCAAATCGGCTGTTCAGGCTTCTATAACGCTTGATGCAAAAGCAATTATTGCAGATACTACTTCTGGCCGTACGATCAGAAGCCTGGCGGCATACCGGGGTAATAAACCTATTTATGCACAATGCTATTTAAAAAGTACCATGAGGGAATTACAGCTTCTTTATGGAGTAATTACTGATTATATGGAACCGCAGAATACTTCACACGAATTTTTAATCGACGCAATGGACCATTTGCAGGAAGGGCATGAAATTCACAAGAATGACCTGGTTGTTGTGATAGCTGGAAATTTTGGCAGAAACTACGGCGCTTCATATATAGAAATAGGAACAATTGATAATCTTACAAGACATCTGAGAAAAGAAGAGTAAAGTATAGATTGTTTTAAGCTGAGTTCGATTTAATAAATAACCCCGGCCTTAAAGGCCAGGGCTATCTGAATAACTGAGCATTAGTTGTAAATTTACATCGAACTCAACTTATTTGCCGGTTTTTTTAACAAAAATAAAATCACCACCTTCATCTCCTGAATTTTTTATTTCTCCGTAAAGAGGAGTGTTCGGACTGTTGTTAACTACAGCCACCTTAAAGCTGTTAAATAACTCTTCAGCAGTAATATATTTTTGTTCATTCTCATTCAAACGTTTAACCATGTATTTCAGGAATACACTTTGGTCTGGGACTTCTTTAAGACTGCCACTCGTCATAGCTTTACGGCTTGGTAATTTATAAAGGTTTTGTACTTGCTGAGGTGCATCGGCAAATGCTTTCCTGGTTTTGAAGATACTCCCACTAAAACATGCATCGGCAATAATTAATGTATGCTTCGCATCAATGCTTCTTACATATTCGGTTAGTGTGCTGTTTCTGAACCAGTTTGCTGTATGATCACTCTTAGAGTCAGAGGGAAGCCAGTAACCCACTTTATTTTCTGCGTCCCAGTAACCATGTCCTGCGTAAAAGATAAGTAGGTTATCGTTTTCAGACAAGGTATTGTTTAACTTGTCAAGTTCAACCATTATTTCTTCTCTTGTAGGACTGTTCATTAGTTTGATATTTTCTTCTTCGAAAGCATAATTGTTTAGAAGGGTTGTAGAGAGCATTTTTGCATCTTTATATGGATTGTCCAGGTCATTGATCAGGGGATCCTCATATTCATTTTCTCCGATAAGAATCGCAAAATTTCTACTACCTCTTAGTTCTGTGTATTTTTCATTCTCCTTTTTGACAATATCTCTTAATTTTTCTTTGCTGGCTTCCTCTTCAGCCATAAAAATAACAGTTATCTTTTTCTCCTTACTGTTACCTTTGATGTCACTTGCGTGTAAGATAATATCATTAAAGCCATTCTCAAGAGTGATTGTGCTTGTAAATCTGCCCTGGTCGTTATAATCAACGCTCATATTGTTTATGGTGAAATCAAAAATACCTGTTTTATCTGTTATTTTTCCCTCAATGTCAAATTTTTCATCTGTTACGATAACAGGTTCGTCTTTTTTATAAACCGGTTTTTTAAGTGCTATTTTTGGAGGTTGATTATCAGCGGGTTGTGTAATTTTTTTGCCGATTTTAATTTCTTTAGGTTTTGAGGAAGCCTCAGCAATTTGTTTATAACCTGATTTTTCGAGAGGTATATCCCTGAATTCTATTTTTCCTGGGGTTACATCTAATCCGTAAGATATTTCAAGGATGTCAAATCCCAGTTGAAATAATTTGAACCTGTCAACTCCATACTTTGGAGCATTATAGTAAAAGGTAGCCTGTATTTTTTGATTTTTTTTCAATGTGGTCTGAGGCTGAGAATGTCGTTCCATTCCCTTTACATTTCCTACAATTGCCTGTTTTGCTTCAAACCTTTCGTTTTTAAAATCATATAATCTTGCCAGGCGGTTGGGTATTCGGATGTCTTTCTTTTTGCCTGTGTTTTTAATGGTAAGTGTTGTTTTGAATTTATTTCCTTCTGGCTTCAGGCTCTTTAATTTAAAAACAAAGTCTCCAAGCTTGTCTTCCGGGTATATTCTTGTCGTGGGTATAGCTTTGATCTTAAAAACAATCTTTTCACCTATCAGATTTGGAACTTCAGATAAAACATCCCAAACAATAAGCTGGTCTTTACCTCCCCGGATTTTTTCTCCATAATCGCCTGTGAGTGAATCCAGAGGTCCTTTAAAGGTTTGCCCACCGTCTTTGGAATAAAATACTTCAACATTGAATTGTTGGCCTATTTTTTCCTTAGTAATATCATAAATGAGATTAATTTTGTTGTTAAGCTGCTTGGCACGGACATTTTCTACATGTTGTGCCTGGCTTACAAATGACGATAAACAGAAAAATACTAAACTGAATAGAATGGCTGCTTTTTTCATTTTTTCAGGGTTTTAATTTGACTCTAATATAGTAAAATAGACTTTTTTTGTCAATTAAACATTATGTAACTATTCAAAATAAGTGCCAAAAATTAAAATAGCACTAAAAACCGTTAATTGTGAATCCTCCGTCTACGCTTAAGCATTGTCCGGTAATAAACTCTGCTTGTGGCATGCACAGGAAAGCAACAGCAGAAGCAACGTCTTCGGGTTCGCCTATTTTATTTAAAGGAGTTCTTGATAACACTTCATTATAATAATCTTTATCCTTTAACACTGCCTGGGCCAATGGAGTGTTTATATACCAGGGTGCTACCGCATTAACTCTTATATTGTCTTTACCCCATTCACCAGCCAGGTTCTTAGTTAATTGTATAATTGCTGATTTGGTCATTCCGTATATTGATCCTGTCCTTATATGGATCTGACCTGCAACAGATGAAATATTTACAATGGACGGGTCCGCAGAATTTTTAAGCATCGGGTGAGCCAGCCTGCTTAATTCAAATGCAGAAGTCAGGTTAGTATTAAGAATTTTTTGATACTCTTCTGCCGAGTATTCAATAGTTTTTTTGCGGATATTTACTCCCACATTATTTACAAGGATGTCAAGTTTTCCAAATTTATCATTCACAAAATTTATAGCTCTTTTATAATTTACAGGTTCGCTAAGATCCAATGATAATCCTTCTATATTTTTTGGGTAGGTATTTTTTATTTTCTTAATATCTTCATCGGATCTGGCAATTACGATAACTTTTGCTCCCAGGTCTACAAACATTTCTGTGATAGATTTTCCAATGCCTTTGGTTCCTCCTGTTACTAACGCATATTTGTTCTCAAGTGTCCATTTCATTTTCATATTGTTTTATTTTTTTGATATTTGTATTTTTCCGTTTCCTTCCCTTGTTATTTTTCCAATGCAGGCAGCATCCTTTAATCCTTCATTGGCAAGGTCTTTAATTATTTGCTCTGTGTATTTTTCTGGCACTGTAAACAGCAGTCCGCCTGATGTTTGAGCATCATTTGTTATGAGTTTCTGAATTTCTGAAATTCCTTCATCCCATAATGTTTTCTCTTTCAGATATTCAAGGTTGTCTCTGGTTCCTCCCGGAATTATATCTCCTGCGGCAAACTCCCATGTCTCTTCAATAACTGGAATGTTCTCCAGAGATAGCAAGGCATCTTTCCGGCTCGAACTGGTAATTTCATGTAAATGACCGAGCAAACCAAATCCTGTTACATCTGTACATGCATTAACAGGATATTGTTTTATAACTTTTGCAGCTTTATTGTTTAAAGAGGTCATGAGTTGTGTAATTTTTTCTACAACTTTTGTATTTGTAAGGCCTCTTTTTATAGCTGTACTGAGAATACCTGTTCCGACAGGTTTTGTGAGAATGATTGCATCATTAATTTTAGCTGTACTGTTTCTTAAGATTTTGTCAGGGTGTACAATTCCAGTAACGACCAACCCGTATTTGGGTTCCGGATCGTCAATCGTATGGCCACCGAGAACAGAAATGCCGGCTTCTTTAACTTTGTCTTTTGCACCACTCAGAATGTCTTGTAATATGCTTATTGATAGCCGACTAGATGGAAAACCAACAATATTTAAGGCAAATATTGGTTCGGCTCCCATGGCATAAATATCGCTCAAGGCATTGGTTGCAGCAATGGCTCCGAAATCATAGGGAGAATCAACGATGGGTGTAAAAAAATCGAGTGTCTGAACTATAGCAGTTTCTGAATTGATTTTATATACAGCTGCATCATCGGCTGTGCTACTATCTATCAGTATATTAGGATCTTTATTCAGGTTAAATTTTTGAATAATTTTTTCAAGTTCCTGGGGTCTAAGTTTACATGCACATCCCATTCCCTGCGTATAATGAGTTAATTTGATTTCTGAGGTTTCTTGTATAGTGTCATTAGCAGGTTTATTTTCCGGCTGAAGGTTTTTCACCTTTTCTTTGATAATATTGACAGCTTCGTCAATTTCTTCTTTTGTTGTAAACTTACCGGTTGAAAATCTTATTGTTCCCATAGCATATTTTTCTTCAAGCTTTATCGCTGATAATACTGAAGAAACATCAATGGAGTCTGTGTGACATGCAGCACCGGCAGAAGCTGCTATTCCGCTATCTGATAATTCGTTTAACAGGATATTGGCTTCCACTCCCGGGAAACTGATGGAAGAGGTGTTGGGTAATCTTTTTTCAGTGTGACCGTTAATTTTAATATTGTCTAAAGCCTGGGTAATTTTTTTCTCCAGAAGATCTCTCGTAAATTTCATATTTTTCTTGTTTGCTTCCAGGTTTTTCCCTGCAATTTCACATGCTTTTCCCAGACCAGCTATTTCAAGCACATTTTCTGTGCCTGCTCTCAGATTTCTTTCGTGATCTGCTCCGTGAATTAATTTTTCAAGTTCAATTCCTTCACGAATATAAAGTGCACCTATTCCCTTTGGAGCATAAAGTTTATGGCCTGCTACAGATAAAAGTCCGATTTTATCCCTTTGCACGTCAATTTGTACTTTTCCTGCGCTTTGCGCAGCATCTGTGTGGAAGATAATGTTATGTTTCTCCGCAATTTCACCAATATCTCCAACAGGCTGAATGGTTCCTATTTCATTGTTGGCGTGCATAATACTAATCAGAATCGTTTCTTTCCGTATTTCTTTTTCAAGTTCATGGGCATCGATTAATCCGTATTTATCTACAGGTAAATAAGTAACCCGGAAGCCATTTTTTTCAAGATATTTGCAGACTTCAATAACAGCAGGATGCTCTATTTGTGAGGTGATTATATGGTTTCCCCTGTATCTGTTTTTATGCGCAATTCCTTTAATAGCATAGTTATTAGATTCTGTGCCACCAGAGGTAAAAATAATTTCCCAGGGATTACAATTTATTAATTCAGAAACTTGCTTTCTTGCTTTCTCAACCGCCTTTTTCGTGGAAATACCATACTTATGTACACTTGAGGGATTGCCAAAATATTCGTAAAGAAAAGGTTTCATGGTATTGGCAACTTTTGGATCAATGGGGGTAGTTGCATTATAGTCAAGGTATATTTCCATTTTCTTAATTTTTAATGTTGATATAAAGTTAGTGAAATTATATTCTCAATATTTCCCTCTTTTTTTGTTTACTTATATATGACAGATAAACAGTTATTTAAATATAACAATGCCTTATTGGCACCTTTTGTCTGTTTGTGTGTGACATTATGGCATCAAATGGCGGAATTTTTTCATTGGTATGGCATTTGTAATAATTTTAGTGGCAATTAAATAAGTCGAAACAAAAAGAAAGGAGGCATAACTATGATACCAATGTTAAGAAATAAAAGATTTTTACCCAATTTCGATGATGATTTCTTTGGAAAGGATTTTTTCCCAAATGTTTTCGATTTTGAGAGCAATCCTACTATACCAGAAGTAAATGTGAGAGAAACAAAAGATAATTATGTAATTGAAGTAGCAGCTCCGGGATTGAACAAGAAAGACTTTAACGTTGATCTGCAGAACAATGTTTTAACCATTTCTTCTGAAAAAGAAAGCAAGGATGAAGACAAAGACGATAATGAAAATTATCTGAGAAGAGAATTTAGTTACAGCAAATTCCAGAGATCATTTAGTCTTCCTGAAGGCATTAATGCAGATCAGATTAAAGCCAAACATGAAGATGGAATTCTTTATGTAACTGTACCTAAAGTAGAAGAAAAGAAAAAAGAAGAGTCCAAACAAATCAAAATTGAATAGGTTTTTGGTTATTAATTAATAGTTTTTAAAAGCGAGGAAGAATTCATCTTCTTCGCTTTTTTTTTGATTGCCAGTTAAATATATTTTGCTTATTTTTGATTGAAAGTAGAAGTTTGGGATAATTTTATCGGATTAGAAATAATCTCTGTTGGTTAGCTACTACTAAGCAAATTGTGTTTTACTGTTATGCCTTACAAA
This sequence comes from uncultured Bacteroidales bacterium, assembly GCA_964461045.1. GTDB lineage: Bacteria > Bacteroidota > Bacteroidia > Bacteroidales > UBA12077 > JAGXLC01. Next base: position 25,774 of record CAYWSJ010000034.1, read on the forward strand.
AAAGGGAATGATTCTTGTCTTATGTTGCAGAGTTCAAAAACAAAAAAAATATTATTCACTTGAACCTCCGGTAATTGAGTATTTATGGGATGTTCTTCTTAAATTACCTTTTTTATGAAAAAAAAATTGATAGTTACATTCGTTTTTTTGTTTGTTGGTTTCTTTTTTCTTAAAGCTTCCAATGAAATGATCCCGGAAATTAATGAAGATTTCCATGCTCAAACCCAACCTTTCTCAGAGGAGAAACAGCAAGAAAAAACTGTTACCTCTGTTAATGAATCCGACTCATTGGCGCTGGTTGCGCTTTATAATTCGACCAATGGTGATATCTGGAAAGATCAGGATAACTGGCTTAGTGGACCGGTTTCAACATGGTTTGGTGTTGCCATTACTGACGGACGTGTTACGGGTATTGATCTTGGGATGAACAATATGATAGGCCAGATTCCGTCTGAAATAGGGGATTTGGATAAACTCAGGGTATTAAAATTTCACAATAATCATATTCATGGTTCAATACCCCCGGAAACAGGTTTATTGGATAGTCTGAGAGTCTTGTTTTTATATAATAACGATCTTGAAGGTTCAATACCTTCTGAAATTGGTAATTTATCTGAGCTTCAGGAATTGAGATTATCTTCTAATCAGCTAACTGGCAGCATTCCGGTGGAACTATATAGTTTGTCAAACCTTGAAATATTAATGCTTTCGTATAATGAATTAACAGGCAATTTACGGCCAGAAGCAGGTAATCTGACCAAATTAACCTGGTTTGGAGTAAACGACAATTACCTGGAAGACAGTATCCCATCCGAATTTGCCAATCTTACCAATCTTGAGTATTTTCATATTGAAAATAATTATTTTAGTTACTTGCCCGATTTGTCCTCTTTGTCTGCCCTTAAAAATTTTATTGTAGAAGATAACTATCTGGATTTCGCCGATTTACAGATGGCAGATGTGGTTGCCTCAACTTTTAATTATGCTCCGCAAAGGAAGATTCCTGTCGAATCAACACAAACAAATGACCAAATTGTTTTTGAAAGTATGGATGAAGGAGTAGGGAATGATTATCAGTGGTACAAGAATGATATGGCATTAACTGCTGATACCCTGGATACCTTATCAGTGAACACCTCTGAAGATGGGGCATACTTTTGTCGTATTACGAATGATCATTTTCCGGATCTCACTTTACAAACAATTCCGCAGGGTGTTGGCGATACTTCGCTAACTAAGGGTATTTTAACAAGTGAGTATGAGGCGTTAATTAATATTTATGATAACACAAATGGCAGTAGCTGGATAAAATCATATAACTGGAAGACTGGTGATGATGTAGAGTACTGGTATGGGATAAAAACGGAAGGAGTTCATTTAACCAATATTGACCTGGGAAACAATCAACTGGATGGTACAATTCCTGTGGCTGTTGGCGAGTTTAGTAAATTGAGAGAACTACAATTAGATGGGAACCAATTAACGGGTGAGATTCATGCAGAAGTTTATGGTCTGACCAATCTTGAAATTCTTAACCTGGGTAGAAATCAATTTACAGGAAGTATTTCTCCAGACCTCACCAATTTGTCTTTATTAAAAAAGTTTACCATTCATGATAATCAGTTGGATGGTTTGCCAGATTTTTCTTCATTAAGCAATTTAGAGTTTATAAACATAAAGGAGAACCAATTCACATTTGAAGATATTGAACCCAACATTGGAGTTTCTTCAGGTAGTTTTTATTATTCGCCTCAGGCAATAATAGGTGAGGTGGTCTCTTTATCCCCAAATACCGGAGCTCCTGTCGAATTATCTGTGTCGGTTGGTGGAGAGCAGAATGTTTACCAGTGGTACAAAGATGGTACACCTATCGCTAATTCAGACAGCGCTGTATTTACTATTCAAACTTTTGATACAGATAGTGCTGGAGTCTACAAATGCGAAATAACCAATAATTTGGCAACTTCACTTACCTTAGAAACTAAAAATATGTATGTTGATGTGCCCATTGCAACTTATACCATTAGTTTAAATGCAGATCCTGCTGGTGCAGGCAGTGTCAGTGGGGCAGGATCCTATGAAGATGGTGAAACGGTAGTTGTTGAGGCATCTTCTGACAAAGGTTATTCCTTTATGGGGTGGAATGATGGAGAAGATTATTTTTCTTATGATTCTATATATTCTTTTGAGGCAACCAAAAATTTAACCCTTGCTGCTGTTTTTGAACCTCTTCCTTCTTTTTCTGTCACTGCAACTGAATCGCCTGTGTCTGCAGGGGCAATTAATGGTTTGGGAGATTATTACCGGGGAGAAACTGCTGTGTTAGAAGCTGTACCGGAAAGCGGTTATCAATTTATGAACTGGACTGAGTCTGATACATTAATATCAAACAATCCTGTTTTAAATGTTAAAGTTTACAGAGATAGGTCTTTTGTTGCGCATTTTGAAGAATTAACTGCTATTGAAGATCAACTGGAAGACATCATACAAGTATATCCTAATCCTGTAAAAGATATATTAATTGTAAAGGGAATTGAAGAAAAAGCAGAGATTAAGCTATATGATCTTCAGGGCAGAATGGTGAAGGCCGTTGAAATTTCCAAAAAGCATAGTCTAAATCTTGGGGATCTGTCACCCGGGGTCTATTTGCTTCATATTCAGATTAGAGATAATAACCATGTAAGTAAAATTATAATTGATAATTAAATATGATGCTGCCCGGTAATAATAAAGCCGGGCAGTATCCTGATAAATTGTTCTGCTTGCGAGAATATACGAAAGTGAGCAAAAAATTTTTTTATCAATTTCTATTTAATTACATTTGCATGTTAAATAACATATTATTTGTTCTATATGAATCAAAGTAAGTCAATGCTGGATAAAATGCTTGTTTTTACTGACCTGACAGCTGCTCAGAAAGACAAGCTGGTAGAAAATAGTACCCGTTCAAATTATAATAAAGGAGAGATTATATATAAAGAAGGAGATAAGCCGACAGGGCTTATTTTTTTATCTAAAGGAAAAGTTAAGATATTTAAAGAAGGAGTTGGTGGGAGAGATCAAATTGTTCGAATGGCTAAAAGAAATGGTTTTATTGGGTTTAGGGCACTGTTTGCAAAGCAGAATTATTTAGCTACAGCAGAAGCGATTGATGAATCAGAAATTGTTACAATTGAAAAAAATACTCTTTTTGATGTATTGGAGGAGAACGGAAAATTTGCTTTAAAAATTATAAAATTTCTGGCATCTGAATTGGGTTTTTCTAACACAAGAACAGTAACGCTTACCCAGAAACATATACGCGGAAGATTGGCTGAGTCTTTATTGTTCTTAAGAGACACTTATGGCTTTGAAGAAGATAATACAACCCTGAAAGTTTACCTGAGCCGTGAAGATCTTGCGAACTTATCAAATATGACAACCTCTAATGCTATCAGAACTTTATCTGCTTTTGCACAGGAAAAGGTGATAGGTCTCGATGGGCGAAAAATAAAGATTCTTGATATTAATTCACTGGAACACATTAGTGAATTAGGCTGATTTTTCAGGATTTTTCAAAAAGGATAGTTTCCAGGTCATCAATTATTCGTGAATTAATGCTTCTACTTGTATTGTTTAATATGACAATAGAGGTAGTATCTTCCAGGTATCTGTGGAAACTGGTCCGAAAACCATTCCATCGTCCGTTGTGATAAACGATTTTTCCGTCTTCTGTATCTTTAATCCGAAAACCATAACCATAACGAATCTTATATTTTCCATGCAGCATTAATGGTGTAAATGCTTTTTCCAAAAGCTTTTTCGGGATGAGTTTTTCTTCGTATAATGCCTGATCCCATTTATATAAATCTCCTGTACTTGAATAAATCCCTTTATCTCCGTAAATATTGTCATTTATTGTTTTTGGTATTGAAATATATGACCGGCCCCATCTTCTGAATCCATCCGTTATTTTTGTGTTAAAATCGTGATTGTTGTTTCCTACGAATGTATGATTCATTCCCAGTGGTTCGAAGATCTTTTTATTCAGAAATTCTTCATAAGTTTTATTGCTTGTTTTTTCTATTATTGACGCCAAAACAGCATATCCCGTATTTGAATAATTATAGCGGGAGCCTGGTTTAAAATAGAGATTAAGATCGTGTTTGGCAAGCAATTTAATTAATTCCTGGTTATCAGGAGCGCTCTGCCTGTCCCATTTATGCTCCAGAAGCCACATATAGTTGGGTAATCCTGAAGTATGATTTAACAGCATTTCTACTGTGATATTTTTATATGGAAAATCAGGGAGAAATCGTATTACACTATCTGTTAGATTAAGTGCTCCCTGCTGTTTTAAAATTAATATGGCAACTGCCGTAAATTGTTTACTTATAGAAGCCAACTGAAAAGAATGTTCTGGTGTAAGTTTTGTTTTTTGTCTTGGATCGGCATAACCCAGCGAATTATTGTACAATATCTTGCCATGATAACTCACAAGCACATTTCCATTAAAACTGTATCTTTTCTCTTTTTCCTTAAGAATGGAATCAATCTTCTTAATTTTATCCTGATGAATTATTTTTATAAATGATTCATTATTTATTCCTGTTAAATCTGAATCATTAAATCCTGAGGCTTTGTATTTTGTAGTTGAGCCTATTGGCAGGATAAAGATAACTGTTAACAGGAACAGAGCTAATATTGTTTTTATATTTTTCTTTATTAAGATCATTTATAAATAAATTTCGTTGGCGAAATTAAGACCTTTGTTATTAAAATGCAACAATTGTCTGATTTAAAGTTATGCACAGAAATCTGTTTATTTCTGAAGGGTTTTGTTTCAATTTTTTGGGGTTGTTAATAATATTTCTTAAAACTTGATTAATTTTGACCAAAAAATTGGCAAGAAAGAAGAGAAATTTACCCCGTTTTGAGAATGTCCTTATAGAAGATATTGGTTCAAAAGGGAAATCGATAGTTAAAGTAGACGGACAGGTTATATTCGTTACGAAAGCGTTACCCGGAGACATAGTTGATCTGCAGGTTATCAAAAAGAAAAAAAATTACCTGGAAGCGATTCCTGTGACTTTTCATAAGTTATCTGATAAACGAACAACACCTTTTTGTAAACATTTTGGAGTATGTGGTGGCTGTAAATGGCAAGACCTCAAATACTCCGAACAGTTAAAATATAAGCAGCAGGAAGTGATTGATAATTTTGAGCGGATTGGTAAAGTTAGCATTCAGAAAAGTAACGATATCCTTCCTTCGAAAAACGTGAAATATTATAGAAATAAGCTGGAATTTACATTCTCCAGTCAGCGATGGTTTACAAAAGAAGAGCTTGACAAACAGGAATTCAACAAACCTAAGCAGGGGCTGGGGCTGCATACACCTGGCAGATGGGACAAAGTTGTAGATCTGGAAGAGTGTTTTTTGCAACCTTCTCCTTCTAATGAAATACGCCTGGGCATTCGAAAATTTGCATTAGAAAATGATTTTTCATTCTTTGACTTAAGAAAACAGGAAGGATTTTTAAGGAATTTGATTATCAGGACATCTTCTGTTAATGAGTTGATGGTTATAATGATATTTTATTACCAGGATAAAGAGTCAATAGAAATGATTATGAAGCATGTAGCTGAAACATTTCCTGAAATAACCTCACTCATATACATGATTAATAATAAAAAAAATGATTCTATATACGATTTGGAACCTGTGGTTTATGCAGGCCAACCTTATATCAGAGAGGAGATGGAAAGAATTAAATTTAAAATTGGGCCCAAATCTTTCTTTCAGACAAATAGTTTGCAAGCTTATGAACTTTATAAGCTGGTGAGGAAATATGCAAATCTTAAAGGAAATGAAATTGTTTATGATTTATATACAGGCACAGGAACAATAGCTAATTTTATAGCTCCTGAATGTAAGAAAATTATAGGTATTGAATCCGTACCCGAAGCAATTGAGGATGCAAAAGAAAATGCAACTATTAATGACATTAAAAATGCTGAATTTCTGGTGGGAGATATGAAAGATATATTGAATGATCAACTTTTTGAAGAGGAAGGAAAGCCTGATGTAATAATAGCTGATCCGCCAAGAGCAGGAATGCACAGAAAAGTAGTTGAAAGTATTCTTCAGGCCCGGCCTGAAAAAATTGTCTACGTTAGCTGTAATCCAGCTACACAGGCAAGAGATGTTAACCTGCTCAAAGACAGTTATGAGGTTTCGGAGTTGCTGCCGGTTGATATGTTCCCTCATACATATCACGTTGAAAATATTGTATTGTTAACGAAGTTATAACATTTTTATATTGATTACGTATAGTTTTTTCATATGAGACGAAAACTCTATTTATTTCTTTTTCTTTTAATACCTGTCGCTGTTTTTTCTCAGAAACAAAAAGCTGACAGTATTAAAAATATTATTTCACAAACACAAGACGACACTACTGTCATTGAGCTATACCTTGATATTGGTGATGTGTTTTTATACACTGATCAGGATTCTGCAATACATTATTACCAGAAAGGTTTAAGACTTGCAAAAGAAAAGAATATTCGTGTTGAAGAGGCAAGGGCTTATAATTATATAGGAATATTTTACCTGATACAATCAGATCTGGATAAGACTGAGGAATATTTCCATAAATCATTAAAATTAAAAAAAGAACTAAATGATTATGGAGGAATGGCAAACACCTATAATAATTTAGGATTAATCAACAGAAAACGAGGAGAATATTTTAAGGCACTAAAAAATACACGTAAGTCTCTTGAAATGAGAAGGCAGCTTAGTGGCGAGCTAACGGATAGCTCTGATATTTTTGAGAATAAGAAAAAAATAGGCCATGCCTATATGAACCTGGGTAATGTATTTTATCAATTGGGAGAGTATGCAAAAGCTATTGAGAAATATGAAAACTCAATGATGGTTTATGATTCTATAAATTATATTACTGGAATTTCAGGTTGTTATAATAATATGGGAGGAATATTTGAAGAACAGGAAGATTATGATAAGGCCATTCGATATTATAAAGATGCACTTAACAATTATTTGAAAACAAATGAAATAAGGAACGCAGGAACATGTTATAGTAATATCGGTGCAGTTTACCTTCAGAAAAACGAATACCAGAAGGCAAAGACTTTTCTGGACAAGGCTCTGAAAATAAGAAAACAAGTGAATGATCAAAGGGGTATTTCCGGAGTATATTCTTATCTTGGTGTTTTAAACTTAAAGTCAAATAAAACAGATGAAGCTTTAAATTATTTTTACAAAGCTTTAAAATTAGATAACCAGATAGGTGATAAATTAGGTTTAACAGAAGATTACTGCTACCTGGCCAAAGCTTATATGAAAAAAGAAGATTATAGCAGAGCCAGTTATTTTGCACACAAAAGTCTCGATGTTGCCGAAAAAATAAGTAATAAGTTAAAAATCAAAGAGGCTTATGAAGTTTTGTCCGAGTTGGAAGAAGAAAAGGGCAATTATAGGAAAGCATTAACCTATACAAGGAGATTTGAATCCCTGGAAGATGAATTATTCAATGAGGAGAAAATGAAAACAATTGAAAATATTGAAGCAAGATATAAAGTTAAAGAGAGGCAACAGGAACTGGAAAAGAGAAAATTGCAACTGGAGAAGAAAGAAGTTTTAATAAAAAAACAGCGTTCGCAACAATATATAATTATTGCAGTATTGATAATTATTACCCTGTCGCTTATCTTTTTATATATTCATTTCAGGAGTAAAAGGAAATCACACGCAATTTTGCTTAAAAAGAACAATGAAATTCAGTCAAAAAATGAAGAATTGCAGGGTCAGAATGAAGAAATCAGGATGCAGCGGGATGAACTTGAGAAACAAAGAAACATTGCAAACCAGCAACGAAATGAAATAGCAGTAAAGAACGATGAGATTACTTCCAGTATAAAATATGCTAAAAGTATTCAATCTGCAGTATTACCACCCGGACACCTACTAAAAAATGTATTGACAAATTATTTTATTTTGTTTAAGCCTAAAGAGATTGTTAGTGGAGATTTTTATTTCTTCGATTATAAACAGGATAAAATGATAATTGCTGCTGTTGATTGCACAGGGCATGGTGTCCCCGGTGCATTTATGAGTCTGTTGGGATTATCTATTTTAAATGATATAAGTTCCGAGGGTACTCATTCATCAGATGTTATACTGAATCGTTTGAGAACAAGAGTGATACAAGCATTACATCAGGAAGAATTTGATGACGAAAACAGGGACGGGATGGATATTTCCCTTGTTGTCTGGGACCTTAAAACCAATGAATTACAATATTCCGGAGCTTACAATCCACTCTATATAGTTCGTAACGGTAAGCTTATCGAATACAAGCCAGATAGAATGACATTAGGGATCCAGAGTAAACTGGACCAGCCTTTTAAATCGCATAAAGTTAAATTACAGAAAGATGATACTTTCTATCTCTTTACTGATGGATTTGCTGACCAGATAAGCGGTCATTTCAATAAGAAGATGACAAAGCTTAAATTTAAACAGTTTTTAACGAGTATTTATGAACTGGATATGCAGGAACAGGAAAAAAAGCTGGAAGAGTTCTACAATGACTGGAAAACAGGATATGAACAGGTAGATGATGTACTTGTGATGGGTTTTAGAGTTTAAGAAAAGCCTTTCTGTTTTATTTGAATTTTATTTTACTTTTATTTTGTTTTTTTTTGGCGATAAAAAATTAATGTTATAGTTTTGCAACCGGAGAAATGGCAGAGTGGTCGAATGCGGCGGTCTTGAAAACCGTTGACCTTCGCGGGTCCGGGGGTTCGAATCCCTCTTTCTCCGCCACCAGAGGTACTAAGTTTAAACTTGGTACCTTTTTTT
>CAYWSJ010000035.1:0-34457 GCA_964461045.1 uncultured Bacteroidales bacterium
AGAAAAGTAGTTTGCGGAAAATAATTCTAAAAAAAAGGGTATCTGGTTACAAAGTTTTACAGATACCCTTTTGTAATATCTTATAATCTTTTATTAGAATCCAATTCTTACTCCAAAGTTAAAACCAATTTTACCATAAGGGAATTGATGCTTCAATTCTTTGCTTGGTTCTGAATCTGAAGGTGGATTAGTGTAATCGTAAGTATAACTGTCGACATATTCAATTTCTTTCTCCCTTGTTGTCATGTTATCTAACTGACTTTCGCCATTGTAGGTGGCTTTTGTTACTTCGCCTTCAGTTGGTGAGTAGTTCATATTGTCCATGTTGATTTCACCAAAAAGAGACATATTATCACTTAAGGTAAAAAGAGCTCCAACCGCAGCATTAAGTCCAAATGACATACCACCTTTTAATTCTACTTCAGTTATGGACTCATCTCCTGTTGAACTTGTATATTCATTTGCAAAATCAATAGTACCTTTTCCAATTAACACTCCAAATTTGGCATAAGGGCTGAAACCTCCCATATTTGAGGAAAAAACAAGAGAAGGTGCCACTCTTAGCATATTTGAGGAGATGGTATACTTATCTAAACCTCCACTTGAATATGAGGACTCAGATTCCGTTTCTGAACCCATTAAATAAGAGACACCTATTTCTGCTCCAAGGTTTTCATTAAACATGAGTCCAAATGCTCCATTTAGATTAATTCCTTTTCCAAGTGACAGGAAGATCTGTTCATCTGTATAAGAATTTGTTTTGCCGGTATAATTAGTAAATCCGTAGTTTTCAAGAGACATGGTGCTTGTTCCTAAACCATAACCAGCATTTAGACTTACATATGCACCCTGTGCAAACATACTACTTGAAACAAAAGAAATGGCCAATACCAGTAAGATTTTTTTGAAATTCTTCATAATTATAAGTTTTTCAGTTAATAAATAATAATAGGAATTTAATTAAACGGTGAAAATAACTAAAAATCCTCAGAAAACTTAATCATACAGGAAAATATTTTTGTTTGAATATCCTTTTTATATTTGCATTTCGAAAAAAATATACCTGAATTAAATGATATTTACTCCCGTAAAATACGAAGAACCTCTTTTTCGCCCTCCCGGTGAAGCCCGTTCAGCTATTCTCCAGGCGACAATTGGCTGTTCCTGGAATCGTTGTGCTTTTTGTGAAATGTATACTTCCAAAAAATTCCGGACGAAAAGCCTGGAAACCTTAAAGCCGGAGATAAAAACCCTGGCAGGGTATTTTCAAAATGCCAGGAAAGTATTTCTTGCCGATGGAAACGCTTTTGTATTATCTGCCTCTAGAATGATACCTATCCTTAAAGAAATAAATGCACAGTTTGGAAAATTGCAAAGAATTTCAGCTTATGCTTTGCCCAAAGACATTCTGGGTAAAACCGATGAAGAACTTATTGAAATCCGTAAACAAGGGTTAAAATTGCTGTATGTGGGAATCGAAAGCGGAGATGATGAATTGTTGCATTTGATTAACAAAGGAGAGACTTTTCAGTCCACAGGAGAAGGTATCTTAAAGGCTCATAACGCTGGCATTGACACTTCAATAATGATAATTAACGGTTTGGGTGGAAGAAAATACAGTGTTCAACACGCAGAAAAATCTGCTGAGATAATAAACCAGGTGAACCCGAAATTTCTTTCCACATTAACACTTAGCATGCCATATGGGTTAGAACATTATCAAAAACATTTTATGGGCGAATATGTACCACAAACGGTAAAGGAATTAATTGAGGAATTACGAACATTCATTGCTTCGCTTAAGATTAATAACACCATTTACAGAAGCGATCATGTTTCTAATAATCTGATTTTAAAAGGGACCCTTTCCAAAGATAAAGAAAGATTGCTCGGGCAAATTGAACAGGCGCTGCAGGCAATCAAAATGCATTAATAAATTGTGACTTCAGCCGGAATTATGCAGTTTCTTAAATCTGGATATGAAATCCTGCAGAAATTATTTACTTTTGAATAAAAAATGGAATATACAGGAAACTTACTTAAGATGAAAAGTGAACTTTCCGGCGTGGTTCATTATTCTTTAAATTTAAACGGAAATAACCTCCCAGTTAACGATATAATCGGGAAAGAACTTTCAATTGAATACCAACATCAGATTAACTGCATTCGTTGTGGCAGGAAAACTAACAAATCTTTTTTCCAGGGTTTTTGTTACCCCTGTTTCATCAATGCACCAGAGGCAGATGAATGTATCCTTCGTCCGGAAAAGTGCATGGCGCATGAAGGAATCTCAAGAGACATGGAATGGTCTAAGACCCATTGCCTGATTGATCATTATGTTTACCTGGCCTTATCCAGCGGATTGAAGGTAGGTGTAACAAGGAATACACAGGTGCCTACTCGTTGGATCGACCAGGGAGCCTACCAGGCTGTGAAAATAGCCAAAACACCTAACCGGCATATCGCGGGGCTTATCGAGGTGGATCTCAAAAATCATTTTGCTGATAAAACTCACTGGCAGAGAATGTTAAAGAATCAGATCCCTGGAGATATTGATCTGATTGAGGAAAAGCAAAAGGCTTATGAGTTGGCAGATGAGGAATACAGGGGTTATTTTATAGATGATGATGAACTTACAGAAATTGTTTATCCTGTAAATAATTATCCCGTTAAAGTGAAAAGTATAAATCTTGATAAAACAGATAAATTTAAAGGGAAATTAACAGGAATAAAAGGACAGTACCTGATTTTTGAAGGAGGATTTGTGTTTAATGTACGCAAGCACAACGGATATTTAGTAAAGATTGAAGTTCTTTAGTCTTTCATTTCCTTAATAATTTTTTCAAGCTGATGTTTTTTATTTACATCACGAAGTTTTTGTGCTGTTTTGGTAAAGTATGAATGTTTCTTGATAAAATCAATTTGTACTTTTTTCCACTCCTCAAAAGATTCTATTTTGTCCCTGACCTTTAGTTCTTTGTACAGATTGTAAGCCACAGGCACAAAGTCCGGCCTTCCCAGGTAGTCAAGGTCCGCATCGCAAATGATCATTTCCAGGAGTGTATTGGGTTTTGGAGGCATTTCTGTCACACGAATTAACTTTTCAATTTGAGCAATTTGTTCAGGAGTATAATGGTATTCCGGCAATATTCTTCTGGCAATTTTAACCCCTTCCTCTTCATGATTGTCGTAATCTACCATGTGTCCGGTGTCATGAAAAAGAGCAGCTGTTTTTAGAATTAACATTTCTTCGTGGGATATTTTTTCGGCTTTTCCAATCAACTCAACCTGGGTCATCACATCAATGGTATGTTTCACATTGTGATAGTAAAGATTTGAGGGTAAGCCTTTTTCCATTTTTTCCAGAATTTCTTCTTCCAGGTCGTTGAGTCTCAATAACTGCAACTGTGTAATGAATGAATCATTAGGCAGTAGAGCCGTATCGTTCCTTGCAAATTGAGGCTTAAAGCTGTTTACAAAATACATATCTACATTCCCATGGTTCTTTACAGGAATTTTACCTCGATGTTCACACAAGAAAAACTCTTTAATTATTTCATAGGTATTCCCTGAGACATTAATCCTTCCGGCTATTCCTGCCGACTCCATTCTGCTGGCAAGGTTGACCGTATTTCCCCAGATATCATAAGTGGCTTTGCTTTTTCCTATAACTCCTGCAGTAACCTCTCCGGTATCAATCCCAATTCTTAGTCCCCATTTTTTATCATCCGGATTATTAAATTTTTTCATATGATATTGCATTTCCATAGCAGCAAGCACTACTTCCACCGGATTTGTGTGATTTTCCACAGGAATTCCGCCTGCACACATGTAGGCGTCTCCCATGGTTTTTATTTTTTCGATGTTGTATTTTTCTACAATGCTGTCAAATTCCAGGAAAAATTTATCGAGCTTATCAATTATTGAAGATATTTCCATGTTTTCAGTTATAGATGTAAAGCCCTGTATGTCACCAAATAAAACTGTCGACATGTTAAAATGATAAGGTCCTGGTTTTTTGCCTGATTTTAGTTCATTTGCAGTGTCTTTGGGGAGCAACTGGTTTAAAAGGTTATCTGCTTTTTCTTTTTGTAGAAGTACCTCTTCTGTTCTTTCATGTATGATGTTTTCAAGCTTAAATTTTTCTTTGGCAAAATAATAGGCGCGCCATTTAAAAAGAAGGAGCAGGAATAATCCGAGGAAAACAATGTATAGAATGTAAGCCCAGGTGCTTCTGTAAAAAGGAGGATTAATTGTGAAATTGTATTTCAATATTTCGGATTCGTTCCCATAAATATCTTTAGCTTTTACCAGGAAAGTATATTTCCCTTCCCTCAGATTTGTGTATTCCTTGTAATTTTTATTGGTCCATTCCGACCATTCGTCATAACCAGAAAGTCTGGTTTTAAAGGCCATTTGATTTTCACTGAAATAATTTGTTGCTGCGTATTCAAAACGGATATCATTAAGCTTGTAAGAAAATTTTCTTTTTTGTTTTTTCTTTGTTTCAGAAGAGACACAATTGTAATCGACCAGTGAATCTTTATTTAAAGTAACTTTATGAAGCAGTAAGTTATATTTAAGTTCTCTGGGATTAAATATATCAAGATCAAATTTTATCAGCCCATCGGTTCCTCCGAACCATATAGTGTTTTTGTTTTTTGTATGTATGGTTTGAATATGAAAGTTTGTTAATCTGCTTATCGGTAGTTTTATTTTTGAAATTTCTTCTTTATGCGGCAACTTAACTACAATTTGATTTTGTTGTTCTGTTTTCGAAACTACATTAAACCATACATTTCCATTTTTATCCTCAGCAATTGGGAATATCCATTGGTTGTTATTATGAAGAGAGTCATGGGTTAAGTAATATCTTTCAAAACTTTCAGTTTTGTAATTAAACCTGAATAATCCGTTAGAGGTGGAGAAGAGCATTTCATCAGAAATGGCATAGCCTTTAATCCAGTTTAAATTTTTATCCGGAGAAATTGTATTCTCCGGGAAGTGTTCTACAGGAAGAGATCTTGAAAATTTTTCAAATGGGGGAATCTTATAAATTCCTTTGCTTTTTGTTATAACCCAGGTATTTTTCCGGTTGTCTTCTTCAATATCTGTAACTTTCTCCTGTATTTCTGTCAGATTACCAAGCTCAACCATTAAATGATGGGTATGTTTAATTGCATAGAGTCCGTCTTTTCTCCCGATATATATCAATCCCGGGTGAATCTTAGAATGCTTACAGGTTGAAAACAGGTTATTGGATTTGTTGTAGAATAATTTAGCCCGGTTGTTATCGATTTTGTAAATTCCTTTGGAAGTGAAGGCGTAAATAGTATTATCTGCAATATAAAAATTGAAAATATTTGTTTGTACACCTGGAATTCTTTCAAATTTTGCAAAAGATTTTAGATTAGTTTCATTGTCCTTTTTGCCGTCTAATGAAAGATAGTATATTCCTTTGTTTGTTCCGGCATAAAGCTTATTATTGAATTGCTCAATGGCAGTAACATTTCCGTTAATTCCATTGCTGTTGGTATAAAAGTAAAACCCGGGATCTGTTTCAATTCTGCTAAGGCCAAAATTATGCAAAGCCCACAAATTACTATTCCTGTCAATAAAAAGTTTGTTTATTTTCGAATCGAACAGACCGCACCTTTTGTCAATTAACTTTATTATTTCTCCATTTTTATTCAGGATAATAATGCCATATGTTTCAGTACCTATAGCAAACCTGTTTTTCTCCAGCAAGATCATATCGCTTACAGCAATATTTCTGAATATTTCTCTTGTATACTTCGGTAATTTTTTCAATGTGCCTTTTGTATAAAATGTTAGTCCATTATAATTGGAGAGAGAAATAAGCAAAGAATCTCCTTTTTGAAGTACACAGTTTATGTTGGATTTAAGTTCCTTATAGCTAAGAACTTTTTTTAATTCTTCCTTTTCGGTGAATTTAAAAAGGCCAGTATTATCAATTGAAATATATATATTATCGTGGCCGGCCTGTAGTATTTTTAGTTGATTCCTGCTTTCAGAAATTTTTTTAACTTTATTATTGCTTAACAGAAACAGGCTGTTTTGTGTATTAAATAAAATTCGGTTTGAATCAATAAATGAAAAATTTTTGATTTGTTGTTGAACTGGTTGGTGATCAACGAGTTTGAACTGAATAGAATAATCACCAGCAGACAAATAACCTATTTGATGATAGGTGTTGGTATAAATTCGTCCACCAGGAGCTTTCTTTAGCTGTGGCTGGCCGTCAATTTTTATTAAATCCCAGAATGCCCCGTTGTATTTAATGATCCCGTTACTGTTACCAATAAAAATATTCCCCAAACTGTCCTGGGCAATTGAAAAGTTGTTATTCTCAATGCCATAGTTATTCAGGTATATTTTACGTATAAATGGACAACCTTCGTTATTTGCTTTCTCTGAGCCTATTATATTATAATGATTCAGGAGAAATAAAAAAGAGAGTAATATAAAAAACGCCTTGCGAAAAGGTTGCATAATTGTTTGATTTTCTCAGAAATTGTTTTAATCTTTATCCCTGTTAATAATTGGCATCAATATATCAAATAAATTTCTAAAATGAAAATTGGTTCCGGCCCAATTATAGTTCCCTGGGATTTTTCGGAGGTTGCAGACAATGCTCTTAAGACTGCTATACGAGTAACCAATAAAGTAAATAAGGAAATTGTTTTATTACATATAGCCAGAAAGAGCAAAGATGTTTCTGAATATGGTGATAGATTGGTTGAAATTGCTTATCGTAAAAGCGTTAAGTATAAGCGAACGATAAAATCTTTAATTAAAACAGGAAATATTTTTACCAAAATAGGACAAACAGCAAATGAGCTTGATGCAGAGCTTATTGTTATGGGGACACATGGCATGAAAGGGATGCAAAAAATAACAGGAAGCTGGGCGCTTAAGGTTGTGTTAAATACTTCAACTCCTTTCATTGTTGTTCAAAAACCACCGAAAAATAAAGCCGTAAAAAATGTAATATTACCTGTTGATTTCAGGACAAGTGCCAAAGATAAGTTAAGATGGGTTGAATATCTTCATCAGTTGTATGCCCCCAAATTTTATCTCTTAAAACCCAATTTTACAGACACAGAGATTATCCGTAAAATTAAGGCCAATACTTTTTACTGCCGTAATTATTTTGATAATGCTAATATTAGCTTTGAAATGGATATGACAGAAGGGAAAATGAATTTTGTGGATGAAACGGTCGAATATGCAAAAAAGAAAAATGGAGATCTGATATTAATTGTTGCTCCAAGAAAGTCATTTGCCGATTATTTACTGGGTTCCCCGGAGCAGCACATCATTGCAAACCATAAATCCATTCCTGTTATGGTTATAAGTAATACCCAATAATATTTAAATCTCATTTTATTTCTTAGTTTTGATATCAAAAAATTCATGGATTTGGTATTTGCTACGAATAATAAAAATAAAATAAGAGAAATACAGTCTCTTATAGGGCCTGAACTGAATATTTTAAGCCTGAAAGATATTAATTGTTCTGAAGAATTGCCTGAAAACCAAAATACTCTTGAAGGGAATGCTTATCAGAAATCATTATACGTTTATGAAAAATACGGGAAAAATTGTTTTGCAGATGACACAGGCCTTGAAGTTGAAGCTCTTAATGGAGAACCCGGAGTTTTTTCCGCCCGTTATGCCGGAGAAAGCAAAGATTCACAGGCCAATATGGACAAAGTTCTCAAAGCCTTAAAAAACAAAAATAACCGGAATGCCCGATTCAGAACTGTGATTTCTTTGATAATAGATGGCGAAGAATTTCGTTTTGAAGGAATAGTGAATGGAAAAATAATTGAAAACAGAAGAGGTACTGAAGGTTTTGGTTATGATCCTGTATTTGTTCCTGACGGATACCATCAGACTTTTGCTGAAATGCCGATTGATGAGAAAAATCAAATAAGTCACAGAAGTCGTGCAATTTATAAACTTTTACATTTTCTGAAGGAAACGTTCATCTGATTTTAATTCAAATGTTTCTCAGAAAAGAATGAATAAATCAACATGATAAGTTACACAAGACCAGCTAAATATGTTTTTATGTTCTTGTGAAAAAATTTTATAACATGATTTTAATTTTAAACAAACCAATGCAGATCAGAACCTTTTTAATGCTGGTCCTATTGATGTTTCAGGCCCCTGCTTATTCCCAGGTTAAGGTGAGCGAATGGCGTTCTCACTTTTCATACAACAAAATCCATGATTTGACAGAAAGTGGGAAAAAGGTTTTTGCTGCTTCCAGAAATGGGATTCTGATTTATAACAAAAATTATAGCAACACAGAAACTCTTGACATTATTAATGATCTGAACGATGTCAACATCTCAGCTTTAGGGTATAATCAGAACCGGAACATTCTATTTGTCGGATACACAAACGGAAACCTGGATATAGTTGACGGGAAAGATATCACAAACATCCCGGTTATAAAAGATGAATCAATTTACGCAGGGAAGAAAATTCATAATATTAAATTCTACGATGATCAGGCATATTTATGTACCTCTTTTGGAATTGTGATTCTGAATATGCAAACTAAGAATATTGATGAAACTTATCTTGTTGATGATATTTCCACTATAGGTGTAAAAGATATTGCAAAAACAGAAGGTTATTTTTATGCGGCTACTGATCAGGGCCTGTTTTATGCCAGTGAGAACGATCCAGATCTTGGCAATCCGGCTGCATGGGAACAGGTTGTGTCTCTTCCAAATTATATGCAGCCTGTATCAAATGTTGAAACATTTCAGAACAATATAGTTCTTTCACAATCATATTCAGGATCTCCTGATAGGGTTTATTATTCTGATAATTTGGGTTCGTATACTTTGTTGCTTGATTCGGAAACGAATATTATGGATATCAGAGAAAACCAGGACAAACTTTTAGTTGCATCAAACGAGCAGGTTCTGATCTATAATTCATTATTTTCTCTTACAGATCAAATACAACAATATGCAGGGGAGTCAGCAAGTCCACTCTCTGTATTACCTTCAGATGACGGATACTGGATTGGAGATCGAAAATCAGGGTTGATACATTTTATTTCCGGGACCAACAATGAAAGTATTATCTGGCCAGGCCCTTCTTCGTCTTATGCCTTTTCCATGGTTGGAGAAGAGGGGATTGTTT
Organism: uncultured Bacteroidales bacterium; assembly: GCA_964461045.1. Taxonomy (GTDB): domain Bacteria; phylum Bacteroidota; class Bacteroidia; order Bacteroidales; family UBA12077; genus JAGXLC01. The sequence goes on from CAYWSJ010000035.1 coordinate 9,190, forward strand.
CAGTGACGGCAGGAGGATATAATCAATATTTTAATGAATTGCAACGGCCGTTCCAGGTTTTTCAATTCCAGGACGAAGCCTGGACTAACCTTGATTTTGATGGGCTGGAAGATGCAACAGAAATTATTCCTTCGGATGTGGATGGACAGTATTTCACGGGAACCTGGGGCGATGGAATTTTAAAGTTTTCCGGAAGCGAGATAATTGACCATTATACTGAATCGAATAGCGCCCTTGAAGTGGCCTCTTCCGGGGGAGTAAAAATTAAAGATCTGGAATTGGATGGATCTAAAAATTTATGGGTGATAAACGATGAAACAACAGATCCACTAAAGTGTATGGATGCAGATGGGAATTGGTATGTTTTGGATCATTCAGATCTGCGGAACCGGCGAATTGGAAATTTGACAGTAGACAATAACGGGACAGTCTGGGGTTATTTTAATAATTCCAGGTTTGTATTTGCATTAGATTATAACCAAACCCCCGGAAATACCGATGATGATCAGCTGGTTGTTAAAGAACCTAAGGATGAAAACGGCAAAGCTTTTTTGGGAAAAATATATGGAATTAATAAAGATAAAGATGGGACAATATGGTTTATCAGCGACGAGGGAATTCTTGCTGATTATGAACCTTCAGAAATTTTTTCAGTTAATTCGTACAGACCTTCAAGAATAATGATTACTGTGGATGGGATATCTCAATATTTAATGAGTGAAAAAGACGTTACTTGCATGGCAACAGATCCGGGAAACAGGAAATGGTTCGGTACAGAAAGGGCCGGGGTTTTTGTATTCTCTGAGGACGGAGAAGAGGTTCTTCATAATTTTTCAACAGAAAATACACCATTAATAAGTGATTCTATCGGAGCAATTGCAATTGATAAGTTATCAGGGGAAGTTTTTGTTGGATGCTCCGGGGGTATTGTTTCTTACAGGGGTGAAGCAGCTAAAAGTTATGATAATTTTAAAAATGCTTATGTTTTTCCAAATCCTGTCAGGCCTGATTATGAAGGGCTGATTACCATCACAGGACTTGTTTATGGGGTAAACGTAAAAATAACAGATATTAACGGGAATCTTGTACATGAAACGGTTGCACAAGGAGGACAAGCCATATGGGATGGTAAAAACCTGGCAGGTAAGAAGGTTCATACAGGCGTTTATCTTATTTTTCTGACAAATGAAGACGGAACTAAAACACATATTGAAAAATTATTATTTGTAAAATAACTGTTATATGAAATATCTTGATTCAGGAAGAGGGAAAATACGGTACAAAATCGAAGGAACAGGAAAACCTTTGGTATTAATACATGGATATCTTGAAAACCTGGAAATATGGGATGATTTTGCTTCTGTTCTGGCAGAGGACTACAAGGTTGTCAGAGTTGATCTTCCGGGACATGGAGAATCTGATGTTGCCGGAGAGACACACAACATGGAGTTGTTGGCACAGGGAGTAAAATCCGTTTTGGAGGCTGAAGAAATAGATTCAGCAACTATTGTTGGACATTCTTTAGGTGGATATGTTACCCTGGCTTTTCTGGAGAAATATCCAAACCATGTGGACAGACTGGTTCTTTTTCATTCTCATCCATTTGCTGATAAAAAAGAGGTGAAGGAAAACAGGGACAGAGAAATAGAACTGGTAAAAAAGGGAAAGAAAGATTTGATTTTTCAAACCAATATACCCAAGGCATTTGCTACTGATAACCTGGAAAGATTCCCGGAAGAAGTATCAAAGGCAAAAAAAATAGCCATGCAAACAGAGGGGGAGGGTATTATTGCAAATTTAAGAGGGATGAAAAGCCGGCCAGACCGTTCGGAACTTGTAAAGAATACAGACAAACCTTTTTTAATAATTGCCGGGAAAAAAGATAACTATATCGATTACCATTCTGTAATTCCTGAAATTAAATTACCTGAACAGGGAATTTTACTGACTCTTGAAAATTCCGGACACCTGGGATTCATAGAAGAAAAGGAAAAATCTTTACATGCCTTGAAAGACTTTATACCATCATAATAAACAACCCCGATTCTGTTTCGGGGTTGTTTTAATAACGTGAGTTTCTATGTTAAAATCCAAATGTTATTGGTTAAATCAAGCTTACGTTGTTGGTTTAGTTTAATTTTTCTTTTTTAATGAGTTCAATAGCTTTCTTCAGGCTTTTATCCAGCTCATTCAATACAGGATAGAACCCTTCGTTATCCATGATATTTCTTGCAATATATGCACGGATTCTGGTATCGATTAATTTTTTTGACTTCTCAACTCCATTAACCGAAGTAGATATTCCTTCTTGTTTTACAAAGCTCAGAAATTCAGAATATAGATTTTTCTTTTTCAGATAATTGTTTAGTTCAGTAACGTTACTGAACTTTTTGAGTGTGGTTCTTTGGTTATCCGAATAATCAAAGGAAAACCTGTAGATAAGATTTTTGTTTGTAATTTTTGAAAGAAATTTTGAATGATAGGTTGTATCGATAGGCACAAAATAATCGGGCATTATTCCACCACCGCCATAAACAGTATCTCCTTTAGGAGTAGTATATTTTAATGAATCGGCAAAATCAATGCTGTCTGCATCGAAAAACTCTCCGTGTTCAAATCTTTTGCTAATGTCGCTGTAATACTGTTCTCTTCCTTTGTTGTAAGGTTTTTGTATGCTTCTGCCCGTGGGTGTATGGTATCTTGCTACGGTCAGACGAATGGCAGAACCATCAGAAAGTCTGATTTGCTCCTGCACCAGCCCCTTACCAAATGATCTTCTTCCTACAATAATTCCCCTGTCATTGTCCTGAATTGCGCCTGCAAGAATTTCACTGGCAGAGGCCGACCACTCATCAATAAGAACAACAACAGAAATATCCTGGCACATTCCTTTTGAAGTAGCATAAATTTCCCGTTTAGGACTTGCTTTACCTTTTGTGTAAACAATCAGGTTGTCTTCTTTCAAAAACTGATCAGTGATGCTTGTGGCAGCATTCATGTAACCTCCGCTATTTCCCCTGAGGTCAAGTACAAGGTTTTGCATTGATTTTTCTTTCAGTTTTTTAATTCCTTCTATAAACTCTCTGTAAGTGGTTCTTGCAAAGCGGTCAATTTTGATGTAACCTGTAAGATTGTCTACCATATAAGCTACATCAACACTATAGATTGGTATTTTATCCCTTGTTATGGTGAAATCCAATAATTTCGGGTAGTTTTTTCTTTTTATACTTACATCTACTTTTGTACCCCTGTCGCCCTTCAGCATTTCAACTATTTTAGAACTGGGCATATCAACACCTGCCACAACAGTATCATTAACTTTTATAATCCTGTCTCCTGCCATTAATCCTGCTTTTTCCGAAGGACCTCCGGTAATGGTGCTGACTACAATAATTGTATCTTTTTGCATATTAAATTGAATGCCTATCCCTTCAAAGTTGCCTTTTAATGGCTCGTTGATTTCTTTAAGTTTCTTTGATGGAATATAAACCGAGTGAGGGTCTAATTCTTTCAGCATAGCAGGAATTGCTGCCTCAACAAGTATTTGTTCCTTTATCGTGTCAACATAATTATTTTGTATGTACTGACTAACCTGGTTAATCTTATTCTCTTTCTGTGGAATCAGTTTTTGAGGACCAATAGACTCTTTACTCAGGATGTTCCCAAGGATAATACCTCCTATTAAAGTTAATCCCAGTATAATAGGCAGGTAGATTTGTATTTCTTTTTTGTTAAAGCTCATTTCTTAATTTTTTCGTTTTTAATTTGAACCACCTCAATGTTGGCTCTTTCAAGTAATGGAATTCCGTCTTTAGTAGTCTTCCTTTCTGTGTAAACAACCCGGCTTATGCCTGACTGAATAATTAGTTTGGCACATTCGAGGCAAGGGGAAGTTGTAACATATAACGTGGCATTTTCACTGCTATTGTTTGATTTTGCAACTTTTGTAATGGCGTTGGCTTCAGCGTGAAGAACATAGGGTTTGGTTTCGTAATTTTCATCTTCACAGACATTCTCAAAGCCTGAAGGAGTCCCGTTGTATCCATCTGATATGATCATTTTACCTTTAACGATCAGGGCTCCAACTTGTCTTCTTTTGCAGTAACTGTTTTTTGCCCATATTTGGGCCATTTCGATATATCTTTTGTCGAATATCTCTTGTTTTTCTTTATAAGGATGCGTTTTGGGATATGTAACCATCTTTTGAAATTTGGTATAAAAAATGTAAGAGGGCTGTTATAAGTATAGCTGGAAAATGAGGGTTATATTATTAGTCATTTAACAGCTTAAAAATTGTGCCTGAAGCCGGAGTCGAACCGGCACGGATAAATCCACTGGTTTTTGAGACCAGCGCGTCTACCAATTCCGCCATTCAGGCTTTATTATTTCAGCAATTTAAAGCAAATGCAAAAATATACAATTGTTTTGGATGTGCCAAATTTTTATCGGTTTCCTTGTACTATTTTATTAAATTTGAATGCAATTTTTTTTCTCTTGTAAATTTTATAAATTGCACGGCTAGCAAAAAAATCTTTAAACTAAAAATAATATTTTATGGCTAATAAAAAGAGTGATATTCAAGGAATTTTAAAGCGCCTTGGAATCGAGAAGGTAAATTCAGGTGCATCAACAGGGACGGATTGGCTAAAAGCTTCCGGCGACATAACAACTTCTTATACTCCTATTGATGGAAGTGAACTTGCAAAAGTCCAGAATGCTACCAAAGAAGATTATGAAAAAATTATTGGAAAAGCAAAAGAAGCATTTAAGGTTTGGCGTGAGAAGCCAGCTCCTGACAGGGGAGAAATTGTTCGTCAGATCGGCTTAAAGCTTCGTGAAAAGAAAGAAGACCTGGGGATGCTTGTTAGTACCGAAATGGGAAAGAGCTACCAGGAAGGTCTTGGAGAGGTACAGGAAATGATCGATATCGCCGACCTCGCAGTAGGCCAGTCCAGGCAGCTTTATGGATATACTATGCAGTCGGAAAGACCTAACCACAGACTTTATGACCATTATCATCCCCTGGGAATTGTAGGTGTTATTACTGCGTTTAATTTCCCGGTGGCGGTATACGCGTGGAATACAATGATTGCAGCTATTGCCGGAGATGTTGTTGTGTGGAAACCAAGTTCCAAAACTCCTTTGACAGCAGTTGCAGTTCAAAAAATTATGGCTGAGGTAGCAAAGGCCAATGAACTTCCCGAGGGTATATTTAATCTTACTGTGGGTAAATCTTCTCAAATTGGTGATCCTTTGGTAGACGATAAAAGAATCCCACTTATCTCTGTTACCGGTTCTACCGCTGTTGGAAAAAGAGTTGCTGAACGTGTTGGGAAACGACTTGGAAAAACTATTCTTGAATTAGGTGGAAACAATGCAATGATACTTTCTCAGCACGGAGATCTTGATATGGCTATACCCACTATTGTTTTTGGTGCTGTAGGTACAGCAGGTCAGCGGTGTACAACCACCAGAAGAATTATTGTACATGAAAGCATTTACGAAGATGTGAAAAAGCGGTTGGTTAGCGCTTATGAACAGGTAGCCCAAAGAATTGGTACGCCGCTGGATCCGGAGAATCTTATGGGACCATTGATTGATAAGGGAGCTGTTGAGTTGTATCAGAACGCTATAAAACAACTAAAAGAAGAGGGTGGAAAAGTCCTCTTTGGCGGAGAAGTTTTATCAGGAAAAGGTTATGAGGCAGGCACCTATGTAATGCCGACAATTGCCGAGGCAGAAAATCATTACAACATTGTTCAGGACGAAACGTTCGCTCCTATTTTATACCTTATTAAATATAAAGATTTTGATGAGGCTCTTGAATTGCATAATAAAGTACCGCAAGGATTGTCTTCCTGTATTTTCACTCTGAATGTGAGGGAAGCTGAAAGATTCCTCTCACATGCAGGTTCAGATTGTGGTATTGCAAATGTGAATGTAGGAACTTCCGGAGCAGAAATTGGAGGTGCTTTTGGTGGTGAGAAAGATACCGGTGGAGGAAGAGAATCCGGTTCAGATGCATGGAAAGCATACATGAGACGTCAGACCACAACCATCAATTATGGAACTAAATTGCCTCTTGCACAAGGCATTAAATTCGACATATAAAATTGTTTGAATATTCTGAAAGAAGCTGCTTCAATTCTGGAGCAGCTTTTTTTATAAAATATTTCCCCAATATTCAATTTTTTTGGCAAGTGTTTTTGCATTGAATGGCTTGGCAAGAAAATCGTTCATCCCTGATTTGAGCGATTTTATTTCATCTTCCTTCCAGGTATTTGAGGTAACTGCGATAATGGGTATGCTGATTCCTTTTTTTCTTATTTCTCTGGTAGTTTCCAATCCATTTTTTTCCGGCATTTCAATATCCATTAAAATCAGGTCGTAAGGCTTATTCATTAACTCATTAATGCACTGCTTGCCATTGTTGACAACAGTCATTTTGAAGCCAATAGAGTCAATATATTGACTAATGATTTCCTGGTATAATTCTTCATCTTCAGCCAGCAATATCATAATATTCTTTTGCTTATTTTTGACATCAGCCTCCATATTAATGCACAGTAATTCAGTGCAAAATACGGAAAAAACAAAAAAAAATTGTCCTGAAAATATGATCTTTGATAAAATTAATAATTAGGAGGACAGAATATAAATAATTGTTTATTAACGATATTTCTCTTCACTGTCGTGAAATATTTTCAGGTAATTTTCATAGCGTTGTTTGCTTATTCTTTTATCTTCTACAGCCTTTTTAACTTCACAGCCTGGTTCATGCACATGAGTACAATTATGGAATTTACAATTTTGAGCAGCTTCAAATATTTCCGGGAAGAAGTGATATATTTCCTCTTTGTCCATGTCTATTAAACCAAAACCTTTGATACCCGGTGTATCAATTATGGCGCCTCCGAAGGAAAGATCAATCATTTCTGCAAAAGTAGTGGTGTGTTGTCCGCTTTTGTGATGATCGGAGATATCCATAACTTTCAGGTTGGCTTCCGGACAAAGATAATTTATAAGAGTAGACTTGCCTACACCTGAATTACCTGATATAACCGATATTTTGTTTTTTAATAGGTTTTCAACTGCCTCAAGTTTGTGTTTTTCTTTAACTGAAGTCTCAATGCATTCATAGCCAATGGTTTCATAAATATCCTTAAGCTCAGCAAGTTGTATTTTTTCTTTTTCGTTGTAAAGATCAGTTTTGTTTATGATGATTTTGGCAGGTATTTCATAAGCTTCTGCTGTGATAAGAAATCGATCAATGAATAAGGAATAAGTCTTTGGATGAGCGATTGTAACCATAATTATTGCCTGGTCAATGTTTGCTGCTATAATATGGCTTTCCCTGGATAATTTTGTGGCTCGCCTTATGATATAATTTTTTCTGGGTTTTAGCTCTGTAATTAAGCCTTCACGATTTTGTTCCTGAACCGGGGAAAAAACAACATGGTCTCCTACTGCCACAGGATTGGTTGTCCTGATCCCTTTTATTCGAAATTTTCCCTTAATTTTGCAGGCCCAGAGATTTTCCTCCGGCCCTTTAACATAATACCAGCTTCCTGTCGATTTTTTTACTGTTCCTTCCAATTTTTGTATTTTAAATGACTAAAACAGAATAATTATTAAATGTCATGATAAATATAAAATAAAGATGATGCAATTTTGTATTCTTCTTTATAAAAATTTAGTTGATTGATTATTTTAGGATAATTAATTTTTATCTTAGCAGTGAAATTAAATGAAAATGGCAACAAAAGAAACCAAAAGAACCAAAAGACGCTTAAGGAGTTCTTACCTGACCTCTGTAATAAGTATCTCACTGGTGCTCTTTATGTTGGGTGTCCTTGGTATTTTGGTCTTAAATGCCAAACGGCTTTCTGAATATGTGAAAGAGAACATAGGATTTTCGATTATTCTGAAAGAAGGAGTGAAAGAAGTTGATATTATCAGGCTTCAAAAAAATCTTGATGCAACCCATTACGTAAAATCTACAGAATATATAACCAAAAAAGAGGCAGCAGAAGAACTGAGAAAAGAATTAGGAGAAAATTTTATAGAGTTTCTTGGGTACAATCCTTTGCTTGCTTCCATTGATGTTCATCTGCATGCACAATATGCCAATCCAAAAAGTATAAACCAGATTAAAAAGGATCTCCAACGTTACGATCAGATTAAAGAGGTGTTTTACCAAAAAGATTTGGTGGAATTGGTGAACCAGAATATTGAGAAGATCGGGCTAATTTTATTGGCATTTAGCGCTTTGCTTTTTCTTATTGCCGTTGCCTTAATTAACAACACCATTCGACTATCAGTCTATTCGAAAAGATTTATTATAAATACAATGCAGCTTGTAGGGGCTACTAAGGGTTTTATAAGAAGACCTTTTATTTATAAAGGCATTCTTCATGGTATTTATGCTTCTTTGATATCCATTGGACTGCTGATAGGGATGGTTTACCTGATCCAGAATGAATTTGACAGGATCATTTCATTGAAGGAATACGAAATTCTAGGGATATTGTTTGGAATGGTGCTGCTTATAGGGATTATAATTAACTGGATATCAACATTTTTTGCTGTCAATAAATTTTTAAAGATCAAAGTCGACAAATTATATTACTAAAATTAATAGTTATGGCTAAGAAGAGTGATGTTAAAGATAAGTTCGCTATTGGAAAAGAAAATTTCAAATTATTGGCTATTGGTTTTGTCATCATTGTAATAGGTTTTATTTTGATGATAGGAGGAAAGGCAGAAAGTCCGGAGGTATTTAATGATGCAATTTTTAGTTTCAGGCGTATTACCCTGGCTCCGATTGTAGTTTTAATAGGTTTTGCCTTTGAAATTTATGCCATAATGAAAAAGCCAAAAGAAGAGAACGAAAGTCAATAATTGTTTAACCCCTTTCATTTATGTCATGGTTTGAAGCATTAATCCTTGGAATAATCCAGGGATTAACTGAATTTTTGCCTATCAGCAGCAGCGGGCACCTTGAAATAGGTAAAGTTTTATTAGATTCTGGTGTTGAAAAAAGTATGACTTTTACAGTTGTTGTTCACGGAGCAACTGTTTTAAGTATTTTATTTGTCTTCTGGAAAGATATTTATAAGTTGATTAAAGAGGTTTTCTCATTCCGCTGGAATTCGTCGAATCAATATACAGCAAAGTTGCTGTTATCTATGTTGCCTGTGCTTGTTGTAGGATTGTTTTTTAAAGAAGATGTAGAGTCTTTGTTTACGGGTAATCTTGTTTTAGTTGGCTCTATGTTGCTTGTTACTGCATTATTGCTTGCTTTTACTTACTTTTTTAAAGCCAAAGAGCGAAAAGTAAATTTTTTCCACTCAGTTATTATTGGTATATCCCAGGCTTTTGCTGTTCTTCCGGGAATATCAAGATCGGGAGCAACTATATCAACAGCTTTGCTGCTTGGTGTGAGGAGAGAAGAAGCTACGCGTTTTTCTTTTTTAATGGTTATTATACCAATAATAGGAGCCAATTTCAAAGATCTGGCAGACAAGGATCTTTCCGCTGGGGTCGAAATTGGGATTTTACCTTTGGCTATAGGTTTTCTGGCGGCTTTTCTTTCAGGGTTGCTTGCCTGTAAATGGATGATAAAAATAGTTAATCGCGGAAATTTAATTTATTTTGTGTTTTATTGCCTAATCATCGGTTTGCTGGCAATATTTCTTGGACATTAACGTATTTTAAATAATGGATAAGCAAAGTTTTAATGATTTTAATGATTTCATTAAAGGGCAGATTTTGTTAATGGACAAACCCTTATTTTGGACATCTTTTGACGTTGTTAAAAAAGTAAAAAGGGTATTGGAAAGAAAACTTAAGGAGAAAAGTACAGAACAAAAAAGGATCAAGGTCGGACATGCCGGAACTCTGGATCCGCTGGCTGATGGGCTGGTGGTTCTGGCCACCGGGAAAAAAACAAAAGAGCTTCATCATCTGCAAACCCATGACAAAAAATACCGTGCAGTAATAGAACTAGGGAAAACAACACCTTCATATGATCTGGAAACTCAATATGATGAAATACGGCCTTATGAATTTATTACAAGAGATAAGGTTGAAACTGTAATTTCAGAATTTATTGGAGAAACTAAGCAATATCCTCCTGTATATTCAGCAAAAAGAGTCAACGGAAAAAGAGCTTATCATTCTGCCCGGGCCGGAGAAAAAATAGAGATGAAACCAAACCTTGTCCGTATAGATTCTATTGAAATAGAAGATTTTGATCTGCCCTTAATTACATTGTATATTTCATGCGGAAAAGGAACATACGTGCGTTCGCTGGTTAATGATATAGGAAACAAGCTAAATACAGGAGCTCATCTTGTAGGATTAACGCGCACACAAATAGGTCTATATGATATAAATAATGCGGAATCTGTTAAAAAGTTTGAAGAAAAAATACGATATTTGTAACCAATCAAAAAATGCCCCGTATAAGGGGGGCACAATGTTTAACACTTAAAAGAAACCAGATTAATGAAGTTATCGCAGTTTAAGTATAAATTGCCCGAAGAATTAATTGCTCTTTATCCAGCCAAGAACAGAGATGAGTCCAGGTTGATGGTCCTGCACAAAAATAGCGGAAAAATAGAACATCGTGTTTTTAAGGACATCGTGGAATATTTCAACGAGAAAGATATAATTGTATTTAACAACACGAAAGTTTTTCCTGCCCGTTTATATGGTAATAAGGAGAAGACCGGGGCTAAGATTGAAGTTTTTTTATTGCGGGAATTAAACCAGGACCAAAGATTATGGGATGTATTGGTTGATCCGGCAAGAAAGATCCGTATAGGAAATAAACTTTATTTTGGGGATGAGGAGAAAGGTGAGACCCTTGTTGCTGAGGTAATTGATAATACCACATCTCGTGGCAGAACGCTTAGGTTTTTGTTTGATGGTGAATATGAAGAGTTTAAGAAAACACTTTACAATCTTGGTGAAACCCCACTGCCAAAATTTATTAAAAGAGAAGTTGAGCCGGAAGATAAAGAAAGGTATCAGACACTTTATGCAAAACATGAAGGGGCTGTTGCTGCGCCTACTGCAGGAATGCACTTCAGTAAGATTTTATTGAAAAAACTCGAAATTGTTGGGGTTAATTTTGCAGAGATAACATTGCATGTTGGCTTAGGCAATTTTAATAATGTCGACGTTGAAGATCTGACCAAGCACAAAATGGATTCCGAAAAAATAAATATTTCTGAAGAAGCTGCTCAGAAAGTGAATGAGGCGAAAGATAACAAAAGGAATGTTTGTGTGGTGGGAACAACCGTGTTGAGAACCCTTGAATCTTCTGTTTCAACTACAAAAAGACTTAAGCCCTATGATGGCTGGACCAAGAAGTTTATCTTCCCACCTTATGAAGTTCAAATACCTAATATGATGATCTCAAATTTTCATCTTCCAAAGTCTATTCCTTTGATGATGGTATCTGCTTTTGGTGGTTATGATGAAGTAATGAATGCTTATAAAGAAGCCATTAAAGAGAAATATAGGTTTGGAACATACGGAGATGCTTTGTTAATTATTGATGACTAACTTATAAAGCAAAAATTTTCGGGTAAAAATAGCGGAGTAAATAATTATTCCGCTATTTTTCTATCATTGCAACTATCTTCTTAAAATCTTCTTTTATAAATTTTCGAAAGGAGGGATTACGAAATACAGAAGCCGGATGATAAGTGGTCATCATTTTACGTCCTTTATAATCAAACCATTTCCCATGTGTTTCTCCCATTTTTACCACTTCTCCGGTAAAACTTTTATAAGCTGTTAATCCCAATAAAACGATTACATCCGGATTAAGATATTCAATTTGTTTTTCCAGGTAGGGAAAACAGGTTTTAATTTCCTGTTTGTGAGGGATCCTGTTTTTTGGGGGCCTGCACTTTACAATATTAGCTATGAATACGTTTTTTTTCCTTGAAAATCCTTCTTCTTCCAGTAATTGATCGAGGAGCTTGCCTGCCCTACCCACAAAAGGTCTTCCCAGTTCATCTTCCTTTGCTCCCGGGCCTTCTCCAATTATAAGAATTTTTGCCTTTTCATTGCCTTCTCCAAATACTGCATTTTGTCTTGTTTCATGAAGGGGACATGAAGTACACGATTGTACTTTTGTTTTTAGTTTTTTCCAGGTGTCTGTTTTATTCATGAATTATTTTTTTATTCTACTTTATTAATTGGAGAACCATTGATCCACTGTTCTATGTTTTCTGTCACAATTTTTCCTCTCCTTTTTATCGCTTCTTTTGTTGCGAATCCAATATGGGGCAAAAGCAATGTATTGGGAGCTGACAACAGCGGGTGGTCCTTCTTTATTGGTGGCTCTTGTTCATACACATCTATGGCTGCTCCGGCAATTCTTTTTTCTTGCAGAGCTTTCGAAAGGCTTTCATAATCTACAACAGGGCCTCTGGCAGTGTTAATCAGAATCGCTGAAGGTTTCATCAGATTTAATTCTTTCTGACTTATTAATCTTTTTGTTTTTTCTGTCAGAGGGATATGTATTGATATAATGTCACTTTCACTAAGAAGGTTTTCCAGTTCAGTATATTCGATACCCGGAATATTCTTAGGAGTTCTGCTGTATGCCAGAACACGGCACCCCAGGGTTTTGCCTGTTTCTGCTACTTTCTTCCCGATTCTTCCTGTTCCAATAATCCCCAGTGTTTTGCCAAATATTTCATTCCCCAGGAATCCCTGCCTGTCCTCTGAGCTTCTTAGTTTATCTTCATTCCATCTTATGTTTCTATATAGAGAAACGATCATGCCCAGAGTGAGTTCTGCTACAGAATGCACACTGTACTCTGCTGCATTCGATACGGTTATGTTGTTATTTCTGCAATACTCCATGTCGATATGATCCACTCCAGCAAAAGCAACAGATAGCATTTTTAGTTTGGGAATATTTTTTAAAACCTCCCTGTTTAAGGGAAGGTTGCTAATAATTATAATATCAGCATTTTTAGCTCTTGAAATTTTTTCAGAATCATCTTCCGGTTTTTGTTCAAAATAGGTGTATTGATGTCCTTTTTGTTTAAAATACTGAATTACGTCTTTTCTTTCTTCCTCGGTAAACCCGATAGGTTCAAGTTCAACAATATTCATGGGTTATATAATTTTCACATTACACATTGAGCTTCTGTTTAAAAGGCCAATCTTTAATCAGGTGTTAAGCCTCATTCAGGTTCTCTCTAATAGCAAACTTTATGGGGAAATAAAGATAAAAAAAAGAGAGAACTTTTGAAGCTCTCTCTTTAGCAAATATAAGGTTTTTTATTACCCTTTCAGGGAATATCTTTTGTAATCAGTAACTGTTAATTCTTTGTCTGCTTCCTGCAGATATTGTTTAACAGATTTTTTACTCTCTTTGATAAACTCCTGGTTGAGCAATGTGTTTTCTTTCATATATTTACCAAGCTTACCCTGTGCAATTTTGTCCAGAAGATTATCTGGTTTGCCTTCAGATTTCGCCTGGTTTCTTCCTATTTCCAGTTCTTTTTCTACAATGTCCTGTGGAACACCATCTTTGTCAATAGCAACCGGATTCATAGCAGCAACCTGCATGGCGACATCTTTCCCTACCTGTTCGTCGATGTTTTCTTTGTTTAGCCCTATAATTGTTGCTAATTTGTTATCCATGTGAATGTAGTGAACCACTTTTGCAGCTTCCAGAAAATCATAATAAGAAAGTTGTAATTTTTCCCCAATGATACCAGTCTGCTCAACTACATTTTCTTCAACTGTTTTTCCGTTCAGATCAATTTTTTTAAGTTCGTCAAGATCTTTAGGTTGCTTTTCAACAGCAAGATCTAATATTTGATTGGCTAATTTGATGAAGTCATCATTCTTTGCCACAAAATCAGTTTCACAATTCAGCGAAAGAATAAAACCTTGTTTTTTGTCATCTGTAGTTTTCGCAAACACAACACCCTCTGTTGCTTCTCTGTCTGATCTTTTATTTGCAACTGCAATACCTTTTTCTCTGATTATTTCAATTGCTTTGTCAAAATCACCTTCAGCTTCTGTCAGAGCCTTTTTGCAATCCATCATCCCGGCTCCTGTTTGTTTTCTAAGCTTGTTTACTTCTGATGCACTTATCTTGGTCATTTTCAAAATGAATTAAAATGTTTGACTTATTTGTTTTCTTCTTCCTTATTTTCAGATTTTTCTTCTGATTCTCCGGCCTGCTTTTCTTCTTTGGCAGGAGCTTCTTTACTTGCTCTTGCGGAAGACTTTTTGGGCTTTGTTTTTTTAGCCTCTTCTCCGCCTTCTGCTTTCGGCTGTTTCTTTTTCTTTTCCTGTCCTTCTTTTTCCTTCTCTGCTTTTCTTTCTTCCAGTCCTTCTTTAACAGCTTCTGTAGTTTTCCCTATGATGTATGAGATTGATTTTGAAGCATCATCATTAGCAGGAATTGGGAAATCAACAGATCCGGGATCTGAATTTGTATCAACCATTGCAAATACCGGGATGTTTAATTTCTGTGCTTCCCTCACAGCAATATGTTCTTTAAGTACATCCACAACAAAAATTGCTGCCGGCGGACGATTCATATTGGAAATACTTCCGAACGTTTTTTCAAGTTTGGCTCTTTGACGTTCAATTTGTAATCTTTCCCTCTTTGCTAGTTTGTTATAAGTACCATCGGCAAATCTTTTGTCAATAGTGGCCATCTTTTTGATGGTTCTTTTAATGGTTGGGAAATTAGTGAGCAAACCACCGGGCCATCTTTCGGTAATGTATGGCATAGAGGTTGGTTTTACTTTTTCAGCTACGATTTCTTTAGCTTGTTTCTTTGTGGCAACAAACAATATTTTTCTTCCTGACTTGGCAATTTGGTGTAAGGCATTGCAAGCCTCGTTTAATTTAACAGCGGTTTTTTCCAGGTCAATTACATGGATTCCGCTTCTTTCCATGAATATATAGGGAGCCATTTTAGGATTCCATTTTCTTTTCAGGTGTCCAAAATGTACTCCGGCGTCTAATAGTTCATTAAAGGTTGCTGGATTCATAAATAATTTTTTTAACGTTTACATTCATTTTAATCAATTACCAGGTAGTTTCAAGCAAGTGAAAGTCTTGGTAATTTAGATACTAAACGGAATATTATATCAATATTAACGTTTACTAAACTGAGTTTTCTTACGTGCTTTCGGTTGTCCGGGCTTTTTACGTTCAACCACTCTTGCGTCACGGGTTAAGAATCCTTCGGATTTAATTTTGTCCTTGAATTCGCTGTTGGCTTCAATCAGTGCTCTGGCAATACCATGTCTTACAGATTCTGCCTGACCTTTCAGTCCACCACCTCTGATGTTTACCTGAATGTCATATTTCCCTTCTACTTCAACCGCTTTGATTGGTTGCTCAACAATGTAGCGCATATTGGGAGTAGGAAAATAATCTTTGTAATCTCTGTTGTTAACGGTAATATTGCCTTTGCCTTCGCTTAAATAAACCCGGGCAATAGCCTCTTTTCTTCTACCAATTGTGTTAATTCTTTCCATGCTTCTTATTTAATATCTTTTAAATTGATTTTCTTAGGTTTCTGAGCTTCATGCGGATGCTCTTCGCCTACATAAGTAAAAAGATTTTTCTCTAATTTTCTTCCCAATCTGTTTTTTGGGAGCATTCCATGTACTGCTTTTTCAATGATCTTTGTCGGATCTTTTTCCATAAGATCTTTCGGCGTCCTTGTTCTTTTGCCTCCGGGATATCCGGTAAAATGAACATACTCTTTGTCTGTCCATTTCTTCCCGGTTAACCTGACCTTATCGCAATTGATTACAATTACGTTATCACCACAATCTACATGTGGTGTAAATTCAGGTTTGTTCTTGCCTCTAATCATTTTTGCAACTTTTGAGGCCAGTCTTCCCAGAACTTCGTTTTTTGCGTCAACAAGGACCCATTCCTTTTTCGCATCTTCTTTTCGTAAAGAAATCGTTTTGTAACTGTTTGAATCCACGTTAAGTCCTAACTTTTTAATTATTAATTAATTACAATAAGCTTTCCGCTTTTGCAGGTTGCAAAAATAATATTATTTTTAGAAAATTAACAATTTTATTAACAAATAATTCAGGTTAAGAAGTCACAAAAATAGCAAAATGTTTGTATAAATTAGAAATTGTTTTTTATTTGCAATTGTAATCCCTACTGAATGATGTTTTGAAAATTATTTCCTAATTTAGAAGGAGTTTTTATTAACACCAGGGTGACATTATGGAGAAAAAAGACAGAAAGTATTTAGAGAAAGCGATTGAAATATCCATTAAAAATATAGATGAAGGTGGTGGTCCATTTGGAGCAGTGGTTGTAAAAGAAGACCAGGTTATTGCAAGCTCAGGCAATCATGTGACTTTAAGCAAAGATCCAACTGCTCATGCGGAAATAAGTGCTATACGTGAAGCATGTAAAATACTTGGAACTTTTTCTTTAGAAGGATGCACACTTTATTCTTCTTGTGAGCCTTGTCCGATGTGTCTTGGGGCCATTTACTGGGCCAGGCTGGATAAGCTTGTTTTTGCCGCTTCAAAAGAGGATGCAAAAGATGCCGGATTCGATGATTCATTTATCTACGAAGAATTACAGGCTCCAATGGGAGAACGAAAGATTCAGACCTTTCAGGAGTTAAGAGAAAAAGCTCTTGAAGCATTTGATAAGTGGAAAGAAATGGAAGATAAAACAGAGTATTAGGAAATATGCCCGAAAAAATTCTAAAGGATTTTTACCAAAAAGACGCCCTGGATATAGCGCCTGAAATTTTAGGACATCATCTTGTAAGGGTTACAGAAAGAGAGACCTTTCGGTATCCCATCACAGAAGTGGAAATATACAGGGGCGAAGATGATACTGGCTGTCATGTAAGCCGGGGTAAAACAAAAAGAACCGAAGTAATGTACAGGGAAGGTGGGTTGGTTTATGTGTACCTGGTTTATGGAATGCACTGGATGCTTAATGTTGTTACCGGCAAAAAAGAACATCCGCAGGCTTTGCTTATTAGAGGAATTAGTGGTTTTGATGGTCCCGGAAAATTGACAAAACATCTTCAGATTGATGGGTCTTTTTATGGAGAAGATCTTTCTGTTTCTGATTCATTATGGATTGAAAAGAATCCTGATAAAAACGGAGAAATTGAAAAATATCCGCGAATTGGAATTGATTATGCCCAAAAGGAGGACAGAGACAGGCTTTGGAGGTTGAAGTGGGTAGGTTCAGGTTAGTCCAACAGTTCTTTTAGTTTAAAATCTTTATTAATCAAAAGGTACAAGCTGTAACTGTAATCTAAATCATTATAATTAAGATCGTAATATCCATTCAGGTTTAACGATAGGAAAATTCCTTTTTTTTCTCTGTAAATGGCCAGGTGAGCACTCATTAATTCCCTGTTTTTTGAAATAATCGAATGATCAAAAGAAGAAACCGAACTGTATAGTGGATTTCCGTTAACTGGTTTAAAACCTGAACCATTCCAGTATGACATGCCCCATAGGAAGGGGTTGGTTTTCAGGCCGATTTTTGAATAAAAAGCTTCTCCTTTGGGAAAAAGGTATTTGTTTGTATTTGTTAACTCTTTATATCCGGCCCAGAAATTTTTCCAGCAGATTTTTTGTAAAAATGGAGTTTTCAATTTCCATTCCATTTGCAGACCCGAAGCAAGGTTAACTTCTGTGCTTGCAGGTGCTGGTGAGAGATCTATCTCACCTCCGTAATGCTCAGCTATAAATTGAACAGGGATGGAAAGATTAAAATTTTTCTTTTCTTTCCATACCGGAATCTTTATTTGCGCTCCTGTTATAAAGTTTTCCTGAAACGGATCGTCTTTAGTGATAAATTTTTTCCAGTTAATCCACAAATCTGCTTTTATGAAGGGTTTGTTGATTAAAAACTGAAATCCGTTTTCTACATGTTCATCGATAAAAAGTTCTTTGTAGTACAGAGGATCAATTAATCCATGATTAACGCCCCTGTCCAGCGTACCCATGTTTAACTGAATGCCCTGCGTAATTCTCTGCTTTGCAGTAAATATAAACCCGGTTTGAAGATTATTTTTTCCCTGAAATTTCAGAAAATGCCCCCCTGTACTTATTTTTGTCCCTTTAAATATTTGCCAGGTAATTTTTGGATTTATAAAGAATCCTAATTTTGTATATCCTTTAATAAAATTATTTTTGTACTCCTTGTTTTTGAAAAAGTTAAAGTTTTCAAAAGTGAAATAAAGTTCTGAGGTATCATTGTTTTCTCCCGGGGCAGAGGTCGCTTTGCATAACTGTAGGTTTTGACCATTTACCTGGAGAGCAGAAAATATGAAAATCAAAAAAGAGAGTAACAATCTCATAAGGATCACTAAAAATAATTTTTAAAGATAAAAATTTATTATTTATTTAGTTGATAATTTTAACAACAAACCCAAATAACCCATGAATGATTTTCTGCAGAAGAAATATAGATTTTATAACATCCTTTTCGGATGGACAGCTTTTTTGATTGCTTTGGTTGTATACCTTTTAACTATTGAACCAACAGTTAGTTTCTGGGATTGCGGAGAATTTATTGCTTCTTCTTATAAACTGGAAGTTGGCCATCCTCCGGGTGCGCCATTTTTTATGTTGCTGGGCAGGTTTTTTACAATATTTGCCGGAAGTGCAGAAAATGCTGCCAAAATGATGAACATCATGTCTGCTTCTGCAAGTGCATTCACCATTTTGTTTTTATTCTGGACGATTACACACCTGGCAAGGAAAATATTTATGAGATCAGGAGAAATGATCTCAACAGGAAAAATAATTGCTGTAATAGGATCGGGATTGATAGGAGCACTGGCCTATACATTTTCAGATACATTCTGGTTTTCAGCAACAGAGGCTGAAGTATATGCAACTTCATCCCTTTTCACAGCTGTTGTATTCTGGGCAATTCTGAAATGGGAGAATGAATTTGAAAAGAAGCATTCACTAAGATGGCTGATTCTTATTGCCTATTTAGTGGGTTTGTCAATTGGCGTGCACTTACTTAACCTGTTAGCCATTCCTGCAATTGTTCTTGTTTTTTATTACAAAAAATATAAACCATCCACAAAAGGGGTTATTGGAGCTTTGCTCGTTTCTTTCCTGATCCTCGGAGCCATTATGTACATCATTATTCCCGGCTTTGTAAATCTTATGGCACCTGTGGAGAGAATGTTTGTGAATAGTTTTGGCATGCCCTATTATTCAGGCATGATTGCATACCTGGTGATTGTGGTTGGATTGATTGTATGGGGAATAAGATATACTTACAAGAAACGGAAAGTTTTGCTGAATAATTTACTTGTGGGCTTGACGGTCATTCTTATAGGGTACTCATCTTATGCGCTCATTGTTATTCGTTCCCAGGCAGATCCACCAATGGACCAGAATGATCCTGAAAATGTTTTTAATCTTCTAAGTTATTTGAATCGCGAACAATATGGAGATCGTCCTCTTTTCTACGGACATTATTTTAATGCTCCTGTGAAAGAAAGGGAGCAGGGAAAGCCAATTTACCAGCCTGTGAATGGAAAATATAAAATTGTGGATTATAAAACAAAACTGAAGTATGACGATCGTTTCACCGGCTTTTTCCCCAGGATGTATAGTTCAGAAAGCCAACACGTAAAAGATTATAAAAACTGGGTGAATATTGACGGGAAAAAAGTAACTGTCAGGTCGCGCGGGGAGGCAAAGAAGAAAACCGTCCCCGGCTTTGATGACAACCTCGCTTTTTTCCTGAAATACCAGGTGGGGCATATGTACCTTCGATATTTCATGTGGAATTTTTCCGGCCGGCAAAATGACATTCAGGGTCACGGAAACATAAGAGACGGGAACTGGATCAGCGGAATACCTTTTATAGATAATTCAAGACTGAAAGACCAGGAGCAGTTGCCGGATTATTTAAAGAACAATCCGGGAAGAAATATGTACTACATGCTTCCATTGTTGCTGGGAATAATCGGGTTAATTTATCACAGCTCCAGGCAGAGAAGAGATTTCTTTGTAGTGCTTATTCTGTTCATTTTCACCGGACTGGCTATTGTATATTATTTGAATCAATACCCACATCAGCCACGGGAGAGAGATTACGCCTACGCAGGATCATTTTATGCATTTTCAATATGGATAGGATTTGCTGTACTGGCTGTATACGAAGGTCTTAAAAAGCTTATGAATGCTAAGGTCTCTGCAATGCTATCATTTCTTGTTTTATTGCCCGTGCCATTGCTTATGGCTTCTGAGAACTGGGACGATCATGATCGTTCGGGAAGATACACCGCGAGGGATTTTGCAACAAATTACCTGAATTCATGCCGGAAAAATGCTGTTTTATTTACCAATGGGGATAATGACACCTTTCCTTTATGGTATGCCCAGGAAGTGGAAGGTGTAAGGACTGATGTAAGGGTGGCAAATCTGAGTTACCTGAGAGCAGGTTGGTATGTGGAACAAATGACCCGTAAAGCATACGAATCTGATCCTTTACCCTTGACTCACACAAGAGAACAATTAATGAAAGGAAAGAGGGAAGTGGTACCCATTTATAACCAGATAAAAAAGCCTGTTTCCCTTATGAGAATTGTGCAGTTTGTGGCAAATGATGATGAAAGAACCAAGATTCCTTCTCCTTTTGTGAGAGGAGAAAAATCAAATTATATCCCGTCCAAAAAATATAAATTAAAGATTGATAAACAACAAATTCTTAAAAACAATGTAGTTGAAAAAGAAGATTCTGCAGCAATTGTTGATGAAATGCAATGGTCAATCAACAGGAATTACCTGATGAAAGACGGATTGACTATTCTGGATCTTCTGGCTACAAACAACTGGGAACGCCCCATTCATTTTTCTGTTACAGTAACAGATCGTAAATATTTTAACCTGGATAAATATTTCTGGGAAGAAGGATTAGCTTACCACTTAAAACCAATGAAGACAAGTGGGCAGGGAATTGGAGAGGTTAATACTGACCGTATGTATAATATTTTGATGAATAAGTTTAAGTGGGGAGGAGTTGATACAAGTGAACTCTATTTGAATCAGGACAACCGCCGTATGCTCAAAAGATTCAGAAATAGTTTTGGTACACTGGCAAATAAATGTATGCAGGAATCCAAACCTGACTCAGCAAGGAAAGTTATGGATTATTGTCTGAATATTATTTCTGATGATGTGGTTGCTTATGATTTTACGGTAATGTCATTTATCAGGAATTATTATCGCCTGGGTGATCTGGAGAAAGCTAAAAAACATGCTGATCTGTTTCTTAAAAATGTTTACCAGGAAATGGATTATTATTTGAGTATTGGGGGACATACCTACAGTTTTATGAATGATCTTAGAAGGAATTTGTATATCTTAAAACAAATGAATCAGATTACCCGGAGGTTTGGAACCCAGGAAGAAGCAAATGAGATTCAAAATGCTTTAAACAGGTATATGAAGGCCCTGCAGGGGAAACAAAAAGGATAAAATTAAACAACACGTGTCTGAAGTGAGATGGTTATCTGTTTTTTTTAACGATCTGATCTGGTATTTAAAAACAGATGAAAAAGTTCTTTATCTTACTTTTGACGATGGTCCTTCAGAGAACACTGAATGGATACTAAATAAACTGCAAAGCTTTAATGCCAAAGCCACTTTTTTTTGTCTGGGTGAAAATGTTGCACGGTATCCTGGACAGTTTAAGAAAATCCTTGAAGCAGGACATTCTGTGGGCAATCATTGTTACAGTCATTTGAGAGGCTGGAAATCAACGAATAAGGTTTATTTTGATGATATTCATAAAGCGTGTCAATTAATCAACAGCAATTTATTCAGGCCTCCATACGGTCAAATTAGCTTATCTCAAATAAAACATTTAAAGCAAAGATACAAGATTGTTATGTGGGATGTTATGACAAAAGATTATAAGAAAAAGAAGGAACCAGAAGAACTTTTCCGGAAAATTGTTCAAAAAGCCCGCCCGGGTTCAATACTTGTTTTTCATGATTCTAACAAAGCTTCCCGGAATATGAAACCCGTCCTGACAAAAGTTTTGGATTACTATGATCAACAAGGGTATCGTTTTCGTTCAATTCCTTTTCAACCGGCTAAAGATTAAACGGTAAAGAAACAAAAAAGGGCGCAGGGGGTAGTAGAGAAAAAATAAACTGTCTGGCAGTTTCAGGGTTTCCCAGTCCTTGAAATGTGTTCTTAATCTAAACAGAAGAGAGAACCGATACGCTGCATTTTTCCGGATTTGCCATCTGTAGAATATTGTTTTAATTTTTTCCTTTTTCAGCTTTTGGGTTGGCTTTGGGATGCTCTTTAATGGAGTATTGAAGAAAAAAGAATTCTTAATTTGTTTAGTATTGACAAAAGATTCATCAATTGGTGTATCAAAGATTTTATGAGATATCCACAAAGCCTGAATCAGGGGTTTGCTGAGTTTAAGTTTTTCTGCAACCTGAAAGGCTCTGTTAAGCTGCTCTTTGCTTGATGCTTTAAGCAAAGCCGAAAAGTCTTTGAGCCAGTGAAGTCTCGACCATTTATGAGATGATCCGTGAACGGCAAGATATAAAAGATAATGTTCGTGGCTGAGAGTCCTGAGTTCATGATTGTTTAAAGTTACCGTGTTGTATTCTTTGTATGCTTCCCTGAAAGTTAAAGGAAAAAGAGAGAATGGGTTGGTAATGTTCCAGTGTAGTTCAATCACCACTCTTTCATCCTTGTGCAAATAAGTATAATGGTGACTTATTGAATAGTTTTTTTTCTTTTGCTTGGGGGTTAGTCTGGCTTTAGGAGCTATTCTTATAAATCCCTCATCATAGATTATCTGCTGAAATTTTTCCACGTACTTCAGGGGAACCCAAATATCTAAATCTAATGAATCTTTCACAAGTGGATTATGATATAGCATCTCCGATAAAACAGGACCTTTAAAGGCCAGGTAAGGGATTTGGTGTTTGTCTAATTTTTGAGATGTTAAAATAAGGCGCCGCACATAATTCAGTGTATGTCTGGTGTGCTCCTTGTAATTGTTTGAAAAGACAGACCTTGCCGGGCTGCTTAAATGAGGTGATAAATTTTTGTAGAGATAACCGATTACCTTATGCCTTGATATTAATTTAAGCAGGTATTCTTCATTGATTCGGTTCTTTTTAAACGCTTCAGCAATGCCGGAATGTTTGCCTTCTCTTAATATTTTGAGCAGAAGCGATAATTCCGCAGGATACCGGTCATAATATTTTTGAAAAGAGTCTTTCATAGGCCTTTAATATTCTTCCAGTTGATATAGCAGACACATCACAGTGCTAAACAGGGCCTGGGGGATTATCCTTCCCTTCGATTCTTTTGAACGGAAAGTAACTTTATCCAGCATTTCTAAAGCCCTGTCATAATCTATGTAATGATTAATCTCTTCGTTTCTTGCCCGTTGAAAAATCGTTTTAATCTGTTCATAATCTTTATTCAGCCTTATGTTCACTCCCGGCACTGTATTCCCGACTTTATCATTTCTCCATTGAATTTCCGGTGGCAGAAGCCCTTCCATGGATTTTCTCAGGATATACCGGCCCCAGCCATATTTCCTTTTCATCTCCGCCGGCAGTGCGAGGTAAAACTCCAGGAGTCTTTTGTCTAATAGCGGATAGCGGTATTCTACTTGTTGAGCCTGCGCTGAAGCAAAGCAATTTTCCAGGCGGCCGGGGAAATAACTGTAATGAAACCGGCGATATTGGCGCATGCGTACTGTTGGGTCATTGGGCATTTTTTTTCTGTTGTAAAACCGTTCTTTGATGTTCATCCGCTTTAAAAAATCCTTATCCAGGAACAATACATTATAAATATCATGTGCCCAGAGGGGTGTTTTATATCCGGAGTGAAGCCCCACCAACTTTTTCAGCAGGAATAAGTCAGCAGATGCAAGACTGGTTAACAGTTGCTTGGTTGAACTCAGCAATGAGCGTTTATAAGTCACTTCTTTTAATAGCTTTAAATATTTCAATTTGTAGGCATATTCAAGGAAGACTCCGCCGCCTTTATAGGAAACCAGCTCGTCACCGCCAAATCCTGAAAGCAGAGTCCGGGTGCCGGTTCGTTGTGCTTTTTTGTATAGTGCATCGGAGAACTGTCCCAGGAAACTCTGAACTATTCCCTGGTTGATGCGAAGGCCTCTTTTCAGCGTTTTTAGAATTCCTTCTTCTTCTCCTGTGACGGCATAGGAGTTTTTAATGTGGCAATACTGATTGACCTGGTCTATGAAACGGCGTTCGTCTTCATACGGAAAGTGTTTGTCCAGTGCCCAATCAGGCAGCGTGTGAGAAAAGGTGCTGATTTCCCCGAACTGAGAAGCAAAGCCTGTGACAGCAGAAGAATCGAGTCCTCCGCTGAGTTCTGCTCCAACAGGATAAGCAGAACGCAGGCGACATTTTACGGCTTCATCCAGGAGCTTTTTGAAGTGGTCGATGTATTCTTGTTCCGTAGCGTAGCGAATCTCTTTCTTAGGGTCTAAATCCCAGTAGCGCCTGAATTCATAAGATTCAGGTTTGACCAGCAGATAATGGGCAGGAGGAATTTTTTTGATGGACTTGTAAAAGGTCTGGTCGCTTTCCGATTTTAGCGTAGTGAGGGCATCTGCTATAAATTGCTCATTTATGGATTTGTCAACCCCCGGGTATTCAACAATGTGTTTTAATTCACTTCCAAAAATAAAGAATTCGTTCTTCAGGTGATAATAGAAAGGTTTGAAACCAATATGATCCCTGGCGCAAAATAGTTCTTTTTTCTTTTCGTCCCAAATAGCAAAAGCAAAGGCTCCTACCATGTGATCCAGGCATTTGTTTTGGTATTTTTTATATGCCTCAAGTATAATTTGACTGTCAGGGAGGTCGGTTGCTCCTGCCAGGTTGAGTTTTTGCAGCAATTCTTCCCGGTTGTCAATTCGTGCATCTGCGGCAATGATAAGTCCTGATTCGTTATCGCAATAAGGCAATTTTTCATGTTTGGATTCAGGTGTATTGTAAAGCATCAAATGACCGAACCCGATGTTGCCCTGAATAGTTTTCTCCGTATAATCAGCCTCCCAGTAATTGAGCTGCTGAAGCATCAGGTTCATCTCCTTTTCTTCAACTTTTGCTTTGTTGCGTTTGTATATTCCACAGATTGAACTCATTCGTTTTATCTTTTATAGATGCTTAAATTTTGAACCTATTAATGGCACAAGGAACGCTTGCACCAGTT
>CAYWSJ010000036.1:0-34221 GCA_964461045.1 uncultured Bacteroidales bacterium
TTATAAGTAAACTGATCAAATACAATTGCATTGGGGAGGCTAAAATAGGCATGTAAAAAGGGTAAAGAAAGATGGTCCAGGTATTCAATATGTTGTTCAAGATTTAATTCTTCAACCATTTCTTTAAATTTTTCTACATTGTGTCCATGAATGCCTGAAAGCATCACAACTTTTTTCGATTGATTAGTGGCAATAAACCTCTTATAAGCCCTTAAAAGTTTGTCGTTTCCTTTATAATTCACCTTACTGGGATCCAGGTTTTTACGTGTAGTGTTCAAAAAAACAAAATCATAACCTTTATACTTTTTATTAATTTCCTGAAGGTATTCTTTATTTATATTTTTTTCAGTTTTATACACATCAACAAAAAGTCCGGGTATTTTTTTTACCCGGTTACCAACTTGCAGAAGCCTTGCTGCCCAAACAATATCTTTCTGACAACTGATAATTGAGGATATTCTTTTAATTCTTTGCCGGTAGAGATAAGAAAAAAGTTCATCTCTGAATGAATCAGCAGAAAAAGGTACCTGTGTTATATCTCTTCCAACCGGAATATATATGATTGGTTTGCTGGAATATAAAACCTCTACAACATTGGTCCCGGTAGTTATTACAATATCGTGTTTGTCAATTTGTTTTAATACGCTTTTTGCAGGCTTGTAATTTTTTAAACGGTGCATTTTACGAAAAAAGAACAATCCTTTTAAAAATTCATAAAAGCTACTATGCAACAATAATGTAGGAGAAAACCGTGGGGATTTGTAGACATGTATCCAATCAGGATAATTATTCTTTAGTGCCGGGTCTTCCCATTCGGGTAAATTTCTCGAGCTAACCTCATCCTGAGAAATAAACAATTGCGCATCAATTCCTTTTTCTCGCAGCCACTGAGTTATTCGAAATCCTATATTTCCATTGTTGCCATAAAATAAAACACGCATAGAATAAAATTCAATTAAAAATGTCTAAAATACCATTAAAAATAGCCCAGTTTTCCCATCATCTCCGAAGCATAACATTCAAATTTTCTATTCATCTTCTCATCCCAATCAGACCAATGCTGAAACTTTTGCGATTCTTCTGCATGAGTTGTATTAATTTTGGATTTCATCATCTCAGAGACTTTAGATTTCATATATCCGTTAAGATTCAGAAATTCAAATGTCTGAAATATATTCTCTACGCAGACATTGCTCATATCCAATATAATGAATTCCTCCTGGTCAAGTTTTTTAACATGCTCAATAAGAATTTTATTGTACTCATTCCAGCTCCAGGCAAACTTTTCAAACAAATCCATTGATTTCCATCTGCTGAAAATCTGATTGTTTTTTAAAGGTCTTATTCTGCCAAAATCCCAAAAATCTTCCTCTGGCTGAGTAATAGTAGCCTCCGGATGATCCTCATATCGATTGTAATTTCTTCCCGGGTGTTTCTTGTCCCAGTTCATGGCACTTCTTACCACTTCTCTTCCATCTCTGACAAGGAAAACAAATTTACAGGGCCACAGCTCTCTCATTTCTTTTACAAAATACAAGTAATTCATATTTTTGTCACCATAAATCATGCCCTGTTTTTGTACATCTTGTATTTGTTTTTCTTTGCTTTTAAGAATAAATTCTTTCGGTTCAGGCAGGTTTCCTTCATATCTCATTCTGGAGGCAATGCACATTTGCGGAGGCTGTTCTACAAAAACACTTGCATTCGAAGCAGTATTCAAAATCTTCGCTACAGCAGTTGTTCCGGAACGGCTAAATCCTATTATAAAAAAAATATTATCCATAGAATTGTTTTGAACCATTTATCTATTGCCATCCTTTTTTCTAACTCAGGTGACCCTTACTAATTAATTTTTTGAAGAAATCTCCTGTTCCATATCTCTCATGGTTGACAAAATCCTTCAGTTTTCGAAAATTATCTAAATATGGTCTGGCCTTATCATACCTTTTGTTCTTCTCTGTATTCAGATAAATATGTATCGGATGTACATCCAAAACTTTCAATCCTTTTGTTTTTAACAGACTGTCAATCTCAAAGCCATCTTCTATTTCCATGTGTAAATCATCGGCCCAGAAGTAAGGAACCTTAATAAGATCAAAATCTTCTTTCCAGGGTTTTAATTCAATGTTTGTGTAAGAAGGGATAAAACTGTTACAATCAAATTGAATTCCGTTGTTTATAAAAGCATCATAAATTACGCTTCCCTGTGTAATTGAATGAGAACGGGCAGAAACAGCCTCAGGAACTATCGCCTTAAAATAATTTACAACCTCATAAGCTGTTTTTCCGAACCGCTGATCACCATTAAGTAAAAAGTTGAAATTTGGATGAATGCCCAGTTCAATATTTTCCATTTTTCTCATCCTTTCCAGAACGGGGGTCTGATGGGTTACAAAAATGGTACAATTGACTCCTGCCTTTTCAATAAGATCCAGCATATGATTTATAACACCATCATTGGCCCAATCTATGTCAATTGTAAGAAAGACCGAATCTTTCCAGGTGTTTTGATCGTTAATATCTATGCTGTTTATCTTTTTAAAATCCACTTCAAATAAAATTTTCTATTTTACTATTTCCTGTATTTCAGCTTTGGTTTTTACATCATAAATTGATTCTTTAAGCGTATGGAAAGGAGCAAAAAAATGTCCGCTGAACACTTCTTTTATTTTTTCTAAAGAATTATTTTCAAGGATGTTCTCAAATTTTTTATGATCAAGAATCTTGGTAAAATAAAAATATGGAATGGTTTTACTGCCCCATTGTTGTTTAAAATTGAAGATACCTCCTTTGGGTGGATTGGAAGACTGCCAGTTATAAATCTTAATTCTGTTGTTAAAACACCATTGCAGAATATTATCCACTAAAAAAAAGTTTGCTCCCAGTTCTTGGTATTCCCGCAAGGTAGACATCATAAAATTATCCAGTATACCATTTTTATTGAAAATGCATATATCACCGCCAATCAACTTATCATCCTTGTATATGGAAAAAAGAATACTGTATGGAGATAAACCGGAATTGAACAATACATTTTTAAGCAATTCATAAGATAATGGGGCTCCTCCAAGTTCACTGATTCTTTTGGAATGTATTTTCTCATACCATTCTTTAAAAACTTCTATGTTCTTTTGGGAACAGAATTGAAAATGTTGTTTGCTTGCTTTTTTTAAATTTCTGCTAAGGTTTGTTCGCCGATTGTAATCTTCAAATTTTACTTTCCCATGTTCATCAAAGTAATCATCTATCTTTATTATCGAAATAAATGATTCCATGCCGGTTTCCGGCTTTAAATATTGCTTAATTAATTCCGAATCTTCAAACAAAGGATTCGAAGTAACCGTGACATTAATACAATTATTCTGCTGAGCAAACGTGAAAATTTCTCTCAGAATCTTTTCATAGGCCTGATTCTGATATGATTCATCTCCTTCAAAAGTCATACATCCGAGAGAACCTGGCTGTACGTTCGAAACCAGTATGTTCCCCAATTCAGATCTGAATAAATACAAGCTGCTGGTTATTTTATAATCCTTTGTTTTGTGGGAGAGAAAAAAAGGTTCATCGTTAGCCATTGCACTAACAACCTCGGCCCACCTGGTCGATTGTTGGATAAAACTATAAGGATTATTAAAAATATTGTCATCAAATAAATCCTTCTGTTGCTTGTTATGGAAATCTACTTTTTCCAATATTCCATTTTTTTTAATCCTATCTCAATTAATTATTTACCCAGGTAAAGTTACTTTATGAATATTCTCAACCACCATTCAAAACTCAGCAACGACCAAACCAGCAATCTTCTGTTTTCTTTACCAGACAAATGCTCATTTAAAAGTTTCTGAGCCATTTCAGGTTCAATATAATCATAAATT
This sequence comes from uncultured Bacteroidales bacterium, assembly GCA_964461045.1. Lineage (GTDB taxonomy): Bacteria > Bacteroidota > Bacteroidia > Bacteroidales > UBA12077 > JAGXLC01. The sequence continues at coordinate 3,876 of CAYWSJ010000036.1, forward strand.
CTGGCGCGTTTATCGAATAAAAGTCGTTTGATATAATCGATACTTTCGCCCTTGAACCAGCTTGCATCCGGAGCGGAGAAGCCCTGTTTATGACCGTTGGCATATTTATGAGGCACATAATTATTAAGCATCTTTCTCAGCAAAATTTTTCCGTCGTTTGTTTTATTGAAATATTTCTGGTTTTTTGGCCCCGGTTCATTCTCATTAATTCGCAGGACTTCGTTTAAATTCTTAAGCTTATATTTTACCGGAACTTTCATGGCAAAGTCAACCAAATCATTGTCCAGAAAAGGAACTCTCATCTCCAGGCTGTGTGCCATGCTTAATTTATCTTCCACAAGAAGCAATCCATGAAGAAATGTTTTTATTTCAAAATAAAGCGAATTGTTAATATAATCTTCAGGTGTGTTTATCTGCTGGAACTTGTCTGCATGATTCAATACTTTCTTAAAAACATCTTTTGTATGATAATTTTTTATATCCTGGTTTACAGAATCCTTAAAAAATGAAGGTTTCTTCTCGTCAGCAATCAACCTTGACCAATAATTGTAATACTTATCAATATAATCCTCGTAACTTTTATTAACGACTGTACGATAATATCTCCATGGGTAGCCGGCAAAGAGTTCATCTCCTCCAACTCCGGCCAATGAAACAGTAACAAATTTGGATGCAAGGCGATTGATATAGTAATTCGGATAACACTGTCCGACCCTTAGATCCTCAAGATGCCATATTAAATCAGGCATTACCCGTTCCATATCACCAGCTTTCAAAACCACCTCGTACTGCTCTGTTTGATATTTATGGGATAAAAATTCGGCCTTTTCTCTTTCATCAAAAGCAAGCTCAAGTCCACTGGCAGAAGAAAGATCAAATCCTGCTGTGAAAGTCTTCCAGTGTTTAAAATTTTTGGCAGCAATGCTCGTAATTCCGCCAGAATCCATTCCTCCGCTCAGGTAAGATCCAATTTCCACATCACTAACAAGTTGTCTGTTCACCGCTTGTTTAAAAAGTCTATTTAATTCAGAGATATATTCTTTTTCATCTGAAAATATTTCCTCTTCCCGAAAATTAAAATCCCAATACTGCTCCTGAAAGTGCAATCCTTTATCCAACTGAAACTCCAAAATGTTTGCAGCTGGTAACAACTTAATACCTCTGAAAAGCGTAAGATCCGAAAATATATTTTGAAATGTAAAATATTCATTCAATGCTCTACTAGAGACTTCAGGCTTATAATCAGGATGTTGAAGGATTGATTTAATTTCTGATCCAAACAACAACTTCTTTCCATCATCATAATAATACAAAGGTTTTATTCCGTATCTGTCTCTTGCCAGAGTAACTTTCTTCTGCATTTTGTCCCAGATGGCAAAAGCAAACATCCCATTAAATTTATGAAGAGATTCCTTACCCCAGCAGGCCCATGAGTTTAATACAACCTCTGTATCAGTCTTGGAATGAAAAACATAGCCTTTGCTTTCAAGTTCTACGCGTAATTCCCTAAAATTATAAATCTCTCCATTATACACAATGATATACCGATTATCATGGCTAAGCATTGGTTGTTTCCCAGCTCTGCTAAGATCAAGAATAGCTAATCTGCGATGTCCAAAACCTACATAATCTTCATTCCATAACTCCTGGTCATCAGGGCCTCTGTGGATAATCACATCAGTCATCTGTTTTAATATTTTAACAGAGACAGGATCTTTTTGATAATTAAATATTCCTGTAATACCACACATTATATTTTGACTTCTTCAAGAATTTTAAAAAGATAATTCACTTCTTCCTCTTTCATAGTGGGGAAAAACGGCAAAGCTATCGTCAGTCTGTCTGCAGCATAAGCATTAGGAAAATCCATTGGGTGTAAGGGATACTTATTCCTGTAGTAATCCTGTATATGAACAGCGTGAGTCCCAGGCCGGGTACTTATTCCCCGTTTTTCCAGGAATTCCATAACCACATTTCTTTCCGTATGCAATCTGTCTATCGTTGATTGATCTCGGTTTGCAACAGCTTTTAATGTTTCGTCCGGTTTAAAAAGGGTACAATAAGCCTGGTATCCATGCGAATAACCTCCGGGAACTTTAGGATATGCAAGCCAGCTCATTTTTCCAATTCTCTGATCAAACTCCTTTGCCAGTTGTTTTTTTCTTGAAAATATAGTTTCAATTTTATTTGCCTGGGCTACTCCCATTGCAGCCTGAAGATCTGTTAACCGCATATTGTACCCCAGGTCTGGATATTCAGTTAACTCAAAACTTTTAATTCCTGTATGTCTTTCATAATCACTCTTTACAGCTCCATGCTCCCTTAAACTTCTTGCTTTTTTAAAAACTTCTTCACTGTTTGTAATAATCATGCCACCCTCACCGGTGGTAATCGATTTTCTGGGATGAAATGACAATACACCACCTTCACCAAAAAGACCACAATGCTGGTTTTTAATTTTACCACCCAGTCCGCAGGCACAATCTTCAGCAATTTTCAGGTTATATCTATTAGCAACATCCTTTATAAATGGCAAATCAGGAGGCAACCCAAATAATGTCACAGGAAAAATGGCTTTTGTACGTTCATTGATTCTTTGTTCCATATCCTGAACATCAATATTAAAGGTATCCAGTTCAATATCACAAAAAACTGCTTTTGCACCTAAAAACTCGGCTGCATTAGCTGTTGAAATCCATGTGAAAGCGGGTATTACAACTTCATCGCCGGGCTCTAAACCTATTATTCTTGACATAATAAATTGTCCGGAAGTACATGAATTAACTGCCACAGCATATTTCGCCCCTGTATAATCAGCAATTTTCTTTTCGAATTCCTTTACCATAGGTCCCTGAACGAGCCATCCGGATTGTAAGGGTTTCTGAATCAAGTTAAATTCTTCCTGAGTTATAAAAGGCTTTGTGATAGGTAAATGCATTAATTTTATTGTTTATTTCGCCATTCAATTAGTTTGGACAAACCTTGTTTAAGATTAAATTTATGTTGAAAACCGAGATCTTCTGAAGCTTTCTTTGTAGAACCTATACGGTTTTGTACAAGTCGTCTTGCATCATCTTCAGAATAAGGCTTAAAACGAACTGTAAGGTCAGAATCTTTTAATTCCAAAATAGTTTCGCAAAGCTCCCTTATAGAAGTTTGAACGCCAGTCCCCACATTATAAAAGTCATCAGTTTTATCAGCCTCAAGCGCATTAATATTGGCTCTTGCAATATCTTCCACATAAATAAAATCGTAGGCTTGTGTGCCATCTCCGTTTATTTGGGGCGATTCTCCCCTGTCAATTTTATTAAGCATAATAGGAATTACACCTGAATAGACAGAATCCTGTTTCTGATGTGGACCATAGGCATTCATATATCTGAGACCGACATAGTCTAATCCATACCTATCGCAAAAAGCGCGGCACATAGCCTCACCCGATATTTTTGTAGCACCGTAAAAATTCCGGTTGTTAAACGGATGATCCTCTTCCATAGGTACTTTTTCGGCATCACCATATACCGAAGCCGATGAGGAGTAGACCAGCTTTTTTATATTATTATTTACGCAAGCTTCCAGAACATTGAAAGTGCCTTTAATATTAACTTCAAAGGCGGTACGGGGATAATCTTTACAATGAAGCAGCCACATTGCTGCCAGATGAAAAACATAATCCACATCTTTCATTGCATTATTCAACACGTCAATATCCCTGATATCCCCACCATCCTGAAAAACCGTACATCGATCGTCTTTAAGGGGATCTGTTATGTTTTCCATTTTACCTCTTGCAAAGTTATCATAAATTATAACCTGCTTAACCTCTCCTTTAAGTAATTCGCGTACTACAAAACTTCCAATAAAACCGGCACCTCCAATAACAAGGATTTTAGAATCTTTAAGTGTATTCATTTATTTTCAGACTTTATAATATTCTCTGTACCATTGTATAAATTTTCGAACCCCCACTTTTATATCTGTATCAGGTTGATATCCAAGGTCATTTTTCAACGATTCTACGTCTGCCCATGTTTTTGGCACATCACCGGGTTGCAGTGGCAAATAATTTTTTTCTGCAGTTTTGCCCAGTTCTTCTTCTATTGCCATAATAAAATCCATAAGATGAACAGGACTGCTGTTTCCAATATTATAAACTTTATAGGGTGCAGGTGAAGAAGAGGGATCGGGATTCATTCCATCCCAGGATTCATTTCCTGCCGGTGCATTTTCAATGACCCTTTTTACTCCTTCCACTATATCATCAATAAACGTAAAATCACGCTGCATATTTCCCTCGTTGTAAATATCTATCGGCTGATTATTCAGTATAGCTTTTGTAAATAAGAATAAAGCCATATCTGGTCGTCCCCAGGGCCCATATACCGTAAAAAACCGCAAACCAGTGGTTGGCAGACTATAAAGATAGCTGTAGGTATGAGCCATCAGTTCATTGCTTTTTTTACTCGCTGCATAAAGGCTTATCGGATGATCAATATTATCACTTGTAGAAAAAGGCATAGATTCATTAAGTCCATAAACACTTGAACTGCTTGCATAAGCCAGATGTTCTATTTTATTATGCCTGCATGCTTCAAGAATATTTAGAAAACTTACCCAATTGCTTTCCATATAAGCATAAGGGTTAGTAAGGCTATACCGAACTCCTGCCTGGGCCGCCAAATGACAAACTCTTTCAAAATTTTCATTTTTAAAAAAATCAAATAACTGATCTTTGTCTGCTAAATCTAATTTACAGAAACGATAATTGTCAAATTTCTCGCTTTGTATAAGTTTCCCATATTGAACTTCTTCTTTCTTAATCCCGGATTCATCCAGACGATTATATTTCAGAGAGGTATCATAATAATCATTGATGTTATCGATCCCCACTATTTCATAATCTTCTTTTATTAGTTTTTTTACTAAATGATAACCAATAAATCCGGCAGTTCCTGTAACAAGAATCTTCATCTGATACAAATTTTATTTGGAGGCAAAAATATGAATTAATTAAAAAATAATTTTTTTGTATAATGATTCCCTGGTTTTATTAGACTTATAAAACACACAGCCAATTATCTAAAATTAGTATAAAGACAATATTTTTATAAAGAATATAGCTCCGCTCCCTCAGTCACATAAAAAAAAGTACTGAGCCATAATTAGCTTAAAAATTGGCACTTTATCGTCGACACGCTTTCAAAAATATTTAAAGCGTACTCTTTAGAAAAATAATTCCTAAAATTTGTGCCTCAATACTTTATATTATAAACTCCAATAATCAAAATCTATTACCTTTTCTTTGAAAATTCCTTTAATATCGACAAAAACGGCATCATCTTTAGATATCTCCCTGAAATTTTCTGCACTCCAGTTCACATACTTATCGTGACTTACAGCAGCAACTATTGAGTCGTAAGGTCCTTCGATTCGATTTGTAAGTTTTATACCATATTCTTCTTTCAGCTCCTCAGAAGAAGCATATGGGTCAATAACATGAATATTTTCTACTCCGAAAGATTTTAACTCATCAAATACATCAACCACTTTTGAGTTACGTATATCACTCACATTCTCTTTAAAGGTTATGCCCATTATAAGAATTTTTACTTCTTTGGGGTTTTTATCTTTTGCAATCAGTTTTTTTATTAATTGTTTTGCTACGTACCTGCCCATTGAGTCATTAACAAACCTTCCTGCATTAATAATCTGAGCGTGATATCCAAGTTCCTTAGCTTTATATGTCAAATAATAAGGGTCTACACCAATGCAATGTCCGCCAACCAAACCCGGAAAAAATTTCAAAAAATTCCATTTGGTTCCTGCAGCTTCAAGTACTTCATATGTGTTTATATTCATCCGGTTAAAGATAATAGACAATTCATTCATGAAAGCAATATTCAGATCTCTTTGTGTATTCTCAATAATTTTGGCAGCTTCAGCCACTTTAATAGAACTTGCTCTGTGAACACCAGCTTTAATTATCATTTCATATATTTTGGCTATATTTTCTGAAGACTCTTTATCACAGCCTGAAGTCACTTTTTTAATAGTAGTTAAAGTATTTACCTTATCGCCCGGATTAATTCGTTCCGGAGAAAATCCGACTTTAAAATCTTTGATACATTCAAGTCCTGAATATTCTTCAAGTAGAGGAATACACTCTTCTTCTGTAGCACCCGGGTAAACAGTTGATTCGTAGACAACATAATCCCCTTTTTTAAGTATTTTCCCTACCGATGCTGTAGCACTGAGCAATGGGCTAAGATCAGGGTCGTTGTGCTCGTTAATGGGAGTGGGAACAGTAACAATATAAAATTTAGCTTTTTTTATATCCTCAATATCAGAAGTAAAGGATATGTCACAATTTTGAAAAGCTTCCGGTTCCACCTCTTTGCTGGGATCAATATTTTTCTTCATCAGTTCAACCCTGTCTTCCCTTATATCATATCCAATAACCGGTACTTTTTTTGCAAATTCCAATGCAATGGGAAGGCCCACATAACCTAATCCAATAACAGCTATTTGTTCTTCTTTATTAATGATTTTGTTGTACATGCTTTTTTATTTTTCAATGTTCTTACATAAAGGATGATATTCGCCTTTTAGCCCAATTGGGGTGGCATTTCTTATTGTGTAAACAGTTTCTATTGATTTTCTTGAATTTTCAAGGCCAAAACCATTGCCTTTGAGAATTTCCTGGTAACTCAGTGTATGTAAATCTGTAAAGCCTCCGCTAAATTCAATTTCCTCACCATCAACAGTGATAGATCTGAAAGTACGTTTCCCTTCTTTTTTAATATTTTCCGGGACATCGTTATAGTCAACACTTAAAAACCACCTGACACGCGCTCTTTCAAGATCAAGATAACCTGCAGCCTTATCCGGTTTGTAAAGATGTACTACATTTTGTTTCACATCGCCAAATATCCATGTTAACATATCGTAGAAATGAACTCCAATGTTTGTTGCAATACCTCCTGATTTCTGTTCATCGCCTTTCCATGAAATGAAATACCAATTGCCACGAGATGTTATATATGTTAAATCAATATCATACACCTTATCTTGAGGTCCGTTCTCAATTTTTTTCTTTAATTCTATAATGGAAGGATGTAATCGCAACTGAAGGATATTATTAATCTTTTTTCCTGTTTCTTTCTCTATTTCCGATAAAGCATCTATATTCCAGGGATTTAAAACAACAGGCTTTTCACAAATTGCATCTGCACCCTGGCGCAGAGCAAAACGTATATGCGAATCGTGCAAATAGTTTGGTGTGCATATACTCACATAGTCAATTTTTGTACCTCCTCTTTTTAGTTTATCAAGATGTCGGTCAAATCGTTCATACTCAATAAAAAAGTCAGCGTAGGGGAAATAGTTGTCTATTGATCCTACACTGTCGCAATTGTCTAATGCTGCTACAAGATTATTATTTGTATCTTTGATGGCTCTAAGGTGTCTAATGGCTATATATCCAGCCACACCAATTAAAGCAAAATTTTTGCCACTTTGTGCTGTATTACCCATAGAATCAACTTTTCGTTCAACAGCTTTCAAAGATACTTAAAAATTGTCCATATTGGATATATTAAGGCAAATTTTTATCCTTATTAAACAGACTTTTCAAAGGCTTGCAGATATAACTCTTTCAAATAAATTATTCAAGCCATGGATCATGTGTAGTATTTGGACTGGCATATATGTCACTATTGGTATATCTCAGTATATCCTGAATAAGGGCAATATAATTCTTTGCTTCTTTTTGATCCGGATCTATTTTGAGAATTTTCTGAAGGATATTAATGGCTTTTCCGAAATATTGGGTTTGATGATATATTTTAGCCATAATGAATAAAAGCTCAATATTTTCATTATCATCCGTATCTTGAGAATCTAGTACTTCCAGCGCTTTTGAAAAATCTTCCTTCTCTATAAGTTTGTTCAAATAAGTAACTAGTTCTTTATGTTTATTAATATTCATACCTGGATTTTCCTTAATATTTTATTTCACAAAATTACTAACTTTTTTTTCCTTGTTTAATTATATATCAAACCAATTTCATTATCCTGATTTTATTATTTGTTAAAGGTTTTTTATTTCATTAATTATTTCCTGCGTTGTATCTTTTGCATTTCCGAATAACATTCTCGTCTTATCATCATAAAACAGCTTGTTTTCAATAGCTGCATAACCTTTACCCATACCCCGCTTCATCACAATAATATTTTTAGCTTTATATGCCTGTATAATGGGCATTCCTGCAATCGGGCTGCCCGTATCATCTTCTGCAGCGGGGTTTACAACATCATTTGCTCCAATAACCACTGCTACATCAACATTTTCTATATTTTCATTAGCTTCTTCACTTTCAAGTAATTTGTCGTAAGGAACATCTGCTTCGGCTAATAGAACATTCATGTGTCCCGGCATACGTCCGGCAACAGGATGAATCGCATAATTCACTTCAACGCCGTTGCTTTCCAATAATTTATCAAGTTCACGGGTAAGCATTTGAGCCTGGGCTACTGCCAAACCATAGCCAGGGATAATAAGAACTTTTGATGAATAATTCATAAGGATTCCGGTATCTGTTGCTGTAATTTCCTTGATATTTCCTTCTTCATCGTCTTTTCCCGCTCCACCTCCAAATGCTCCAATAATCACATTCAGCAGCGAGCGATTCATTGCATTGCACATAAGTATAGTAAGAATTGTACCTGCAGAACCAACAAGGATGCCCCCGGTTAACATCACGAGGTTATCATAAAGGAAACCACCCATTGCAGCAGCAACCCCGGTAAATGAGTTTAATAAAGAAATTACAACAGGCATATCTGCACCGCCGATCGGCATTACGAAAAGAATTCCGTATAACAAAGACACACCAAACAATACATACAACAATGGATATAATGCTTCAGGTGAAGCATTCTGGGTCATTATAAATATCATAAATGCCAGTATGCCAAAAAACAAGGTGAGATTTACATACCTAATTAGTTTCACACGCAGGTCTTTTATTTTACCACCTAATTTGCCAAAAGCAATCATACTGCCAGAGAAAGAGATGCTACCAATAATCAGCCCCAGTAAAATCACCAGCACCTGCCAGTTCATCATCCCGTGATGTTTTAACAAATCTGGATTAATATTTGGAAATTCCATTAATGAAATAAGTGCTGCCGCTGCCCCACCCATTCCATTAAAGAATGAAACGAGCTGAGGCATAGCAGTCATTTTTACTTTCTGAGCAATAATCCAGCCTACAACGGTACCCAGAATAATGGCCAGAAAAATCAGCCCAAGGTTTTGTATCCCTTCTCCTTCATGCCTATGCCAGATGAGGGTTGAAACAATGGCTATGAACATACCTAATGCAGCCCAAAGATTACCTCTTTTTGCCGAATCAGGATGACTAAGCATCTTAAGACCTAAAATGAATAAAACTGAAGCTACTAAATATGCAATTTCTAATACAGAATCAGTTAATGCAAATTCTACTTCCTTTGAAAATTCTATAATTTGATCCATTACGTATTATTTTTTTCGTTTCTTTTTAAACATTTCCAGCATTCTGTCAGTAACCACAAATCCCCCCACAACATTTAAAGTTCCAAGAAATACTGCCAGAAATCCAATAATTTTTGTAACAGGGGTATCTGCATGGCCCAAAACGATAATGGCTCCAATAATAACTACCCCGTGAATAGCATTTGCCCCTGACATAAGGGGTGTATGCAAAACTGACGGAACATGAGAAATTACTTCAATTCCTAAAAATATTGATAAAATCACTATAAAAATAGCTTCACTGTTCACATAAATAAATTCCAGTATTGCTTCCATAATGCGTTAATTTTTAGAAGAATAAACTTCTTTTACTCTTTCGTTAATTAATTTATAATCGTGGGTAACACAAGTACTTTTCAGTATATCGTCCTCAAAGTTCAGATCAATTTCTCCCTCACTGTTTAGCAATACTTGCAAAAAATTTATCAGGTTATTACCAAACATACTGCTGGCATCCACCTGTAAATCTGAGGGATAATTTGAATTCCCTATAATTTTTATTCCATTATGATTTTGAATTTCATCATTTTTAGTCAGTTCACAGTTTCCTCCTGTAGATGCAGCAAGATCAACAATGACAGAGCCTCGTTTCATTTCATTTACAGTTTCTTTTCGTACTAACAATGGCGCCTTTTTTCCAGGAATTTGCGCCGTTGTTATAATTACATCCGCTTTCTTAGCATGATCGTGAATTAATTGCTGTTGCTTCATTTTGTAATCCTCACTTTGCTCCACAGCATATCCCCCGGCTTCCTGACTTTCTGCCGATCCTTCAACTTCTATGAATTTTCCTCCAAGACTTTCAACCTCTTCTTTAACAGCACTTCTCACATCAAAAGCTTGAACAACAGCCCCTAACTTTCTTGCCGTGGCTATAGCCTGTAATCCGGCTACCCCTGCACCTAAGATAAGAACTTTGGAAGGTTTTATTGTTCCTGCTGCTGTCATAAACATCGGAAAAAAAGAAGGCAAGTGATTAGCAGCCTCAAGAACTGCTTTATAACCTGCTGTTGTTGCCATAGAGGAAAGTACATCCATCGTTTGTGCACGTGTACTTCTTGGAATCATGTCTAGGCTAAATGTTGTAATTCCCTTTTCAAGAGATTTCTCAATAAATTTTTCATTTGAAAAAGGACTGACCATAGAAATTAAAACTTTGCCTTTTTCTATTTTATCTATCTCATCCGTTTGAAAAGGATTAATTCTCACAATTACATCACTTTTAGAAAGGATGTCGTTATTATTGACAACCTCTGCACCGGCAGATTCATAATCTTTATCAGAAAAATAACTTTTATCTCCTGCACCGGATTCAACCACTATTGAAACATTGTTTTTTTTTAATTTTCGAACATTTTCCGGGGTAAGGCCCACCCGGTTGTCTTCGTTTATTTCTTTTAAAACACCAATTGTCATAGGTTTTCAATTATTATTTTTTCTTCAGATATGTTTGTATATTGTGTGTATTCAGCCTTTAAACATATTTATTTTTATTTTGTTCAACAGTTAAACTCAAATAAATAAACAATGGCAGATCTAAGTTGATAAACATATTTCAATTACATTTGTAATTACATTCTTTAAAGCGGATAATACAAAATGGACAAACATTCATTCTTAGGAAATACAGATATTCAAACACTAGAAAAACTTTATCAGCAATACAAAAACAATCCTGATGAGTTAGATGAAAGCTGGACTAACTTTTTCAGGGGCTTTGAATTTGCGCAAACGAACTATTCTCAATCCACAGAGTTATTTGATAAAGAATTCAAGGTTATTAATCTTATAGAAGCCTACAGAAAGAGAGGACATTTGTTTACGAAAACAAATCCTGTAAGAACGAGAAGAAAATATTCACCCACACTTGCAATAGAAAACTACGGGCTGTCAGAAAACGATCTTAATGAGACTTTCCAAAGCGGAAACTATATTGGAATTGGGAAAGCTAGTTTGAAGGATATTCTCAGCCATCTGGAAGAGACTTATTGCCGGTCTATTGGTGCTGAATATATGTTCATAAGGGATCCGGAAAAGACAAACTGGCTGCAGCAAAAAATGGAGCGTACGCAAAACAAACCTTCTTTTTCAAAAGATGAAAAAAAACACATATACTCTCATCTTAAGCATGCCGTTGGTTTTGAAAATTTTATTCATCGCAAATTTATTGGCCAAAAGAGATTTTCCCTTGAAGGAGCAGAATCTCTGATTCCTGCGCTGGATGCTGTCATTGAAAAAGGATCTGACCTGGGAATTAAGGAGTTTATAATAGGAATGTCTCACCGTGGCAGGCTTAATGTGCTGGCCAATATTCTAAAAAAACCGGTTGAACACATTTTTGCTGAGTTTATAGGTGAAGAATACGATGATAGTATTTCATTAGGAGATGTTAAATACCATCTTGGATATGGCAATGAAATAGAAACCGACCATGGGAAGAAGGTAAGATTAAATCTTGCACCAAATCCATCCCATTTAGAGGCAGTAAATCCGGTTGTTGAAGGTATTTCAAAATCAAAGATAAACCACAAGTATGATCATGATTACAAAAGTCTTGCTTCTATAATTATTCATGGTGATGCAGCCATTGCTGCACAGGGAATAGTTTATGAAACAGTTCAGATGTCTCAGTTACATGGTTATAAAACAGGAGGTACGATTCACCTGGTAATTAATAACCAGGTTGGCTTTACCACAAATTACCTTGATGCCCGCTCAAGCACATATTGCACTGATGTAGCCAAAGTTATAAAATCTCCTGTTTTCCACGTAAACGGAGATGACGTGGAAGCACTGACCTACGTTATTCAAATGGCTATGGAATATCGACAGAAATTTCATACCGATGTATTCATTGACATTCTGTGTTACAGGAAGCATGGTCATAACGAAGGAGATGAACCAAGATTTACACAACCCCTTCTCTATAAGGCAATCAGTAAACATCCTAACCCCAGGGATATTTACAGTAAATCTTTAATTGATAACAATATACTTAATGAAGAAGCCATTAAGAATGAAGAAAAAGAATACAATAACTGGCTTGAAAACAAATTGAAGGAAGGCAAAGAAATTAAGAAAGTTCACATAAAACAATTTTTGATTGAAGACTGGAAAAAATACAAGTTCCCTGACAAAAAAGATATTAACCTTACCCCAAATACCGGAGTAAAAAAACAAAAACTCAAAAAAATTGCCAATAAGATTAATACATTGCCAGAAAATAAAAAATTCTTCAAAAAAATCCACAAACTGGTTGAAGAACGAAAAAAAATGATAGATGAGAATAAATTTGACTGGGGAATGGCTGAATTATTGGCTTATGGTAGTTTACTGGAAGAAGGCTATCCAGTAAGAATAAGCGGACAGGATTCTGAAAGAGGAACTTTTTCGCACAGGCATTCATCTTTTACAATGGAAGATACTGATAAAAAGTACTTCCCTTTAAAACATTTAAACGAAAAACAGGGAGAATTTCACATTTACAACTCTCCATTATCAGAATACGGTGTTCTTGGCTTTGAGTATGGCTATTCACTGGCAACTCCCTATGGTTTAACCATCTGGGAAGCACAGTTTGGTGATTTCAACAATGGTGCACAACCGATTATCGATCAATACATTAGTGCTGCGGAAGAGAAATGGGGATTGATGAACGGTATCACTCTATTCCTGCCCCACGGATATGAAGGACAAGGTCCTGAACATTCTAGTGCAAGGATGGAAAGATTTCTGGCCTTAAGTGCAAATTATAACATGCAAATCGTAAACCCTACAACACCTGCAAACTTCTTCCATGTTTTAAGACGCCAGATGCACAGAGATTTCAGAATACCTCTTATTCTATTTACTCCTAAAAGTCTCCTCAGGCATAAAGAAGCCGCATCAACGCTGGATGAGCTGGCAAACAATCAGTTCCAGGCAGTAATTGATGATAATAACGTGGATGTTAATGAAGTAAAAAGGGTTGTTTTTTGTTCAGGAAAGATCTACTATGATTTGCTTGAACGTAAGAAACACTTTGATGCTAAGGATATTGCATTAATACGAATCGAACAGCTATATCCATTCCCTACTAACCAGGTAGATAATATAATCCGTAAATATAAAAATACAATAAGATGGTTATGGGTACAGGAAGAACCTGAAAATATGGGTGCCTGGAATTACATTAGAGACAAGTTTAAAAATATTAAGATACAACCTGTATCAAGGCAACCAAGTGGCAGTCCGGCAGTTGGACTGCATAAATTACATCAGATTGAACAAAATGAAATTATTGGCAAAGTATTTAGAAAGTGTACCTGTGAGCTAAATAATAAGTATTGCAGTCTGGAATGTGAAGTAGGAAGTCATCGAAAAGAAATACAACAAAATAACTATATAAAATCCTAAAATAAGCTCAAAAATGATTGAAATAAAAATTCCCAGTCCCGGAGAATCCATAACAGAAGTAGAAATTGCCAACTGGTTGGTTTCGAATGGAGATTATGTTGAAAAAGACCAGGAAATTGCAGAAATAGAATCAGATAAAGCTACACTTCCGCTTGTAGCAGAAGAAAGTGGTGTTATTGAAATTGTAGCATCTGAAGGGGATACACTGCAGGTAGGAGACGTTGCATGCAAGATTGACACAAATGCCAAGCCACCCAAACCAAAAGACGAACCAAAAAAACAGAAGAAGTCTGAAGAATCAACACAAAAAGAAGAAAAGACCAAAGATGAAGAGAAAACTGAAGAGTTAGAAAAAGAGAAAAAAACAAAGGAAAAACCTGAGAAAGATTTAGCAAGTAAAGAAATAAATCAGAAAGGCAGTGAAAATATAAAAGTATCTCCGGTAGCTCAAAAAATGATGGAAGAATACGATTTGTCAGTTGATGATGTTTTGCAGGGTTTGCGACGAATAAGCCGAAAAGATGTTGAAAAAGTGCGGGAGGGACTAAATGCCAAAGAAAATAATGAACAGGAAGAAAGTAAAAAAGGAATTAAAGAAGAGATATCAAGGGAAAGTGAAAGGAAAAAAATGAGCCGTCTCAGAAAGAAACTGAGTGAGCGTCTTGTATCGGTTAAGAATGAAACAGCCATGCTCACCACCTTCAATGAGGTAGACATGTCTTCAGTAATAGCGCTACGCAAAAAATATCAAAAAGAGTTCCAGGAGAAACATCAGATAAAACTTGGATTTATGTCATTCTTCACCAAAGCAGTGACTGTGGCCCTTGAGAAATATCCTGATGTGAATTCTTACATTGAAAACAATGAAATTGTACACCCAAAATACAATGACATAGGGATTGCTGTACAAACTGATAAAGGATTAATGGTGCCTGTTATAAGAAATGCAGAAAGCATGACATTAGCAGAAATAGAGCATTCAATAAAAGAATTAGCAACAAAAGCCAGGAACAAGAAACTATCTATTGATGAGATGCAGGGAGGAACTTTTTCTATTACCAATGGAGGAGTCTTTGGTTCACTGCTCTCCACTCCCATCCTTAATCCTCCTCAAGCGGGTATTTTGGGAATGCATAACATTCAGGAAAGACCGGTAGCAATAAATGGGAAAATAGAAATAAGACCGATGATGTATATTGCACTCTCCTACGATCACCGTATTATTGACGGCAGAGATTCGGTAGGTTTTCTGGTTGCTATAAAGGAGATGATAGAAGCACCTCACAAAATGTTGCTTGGGGGAAAAAATTCTGATAAGATGCTGCTCGACCTTTAATATAAACTAGAAAAATCCCGGAATACTTATTTTATCCGGGATGTGCAATAATTATTTTCTGTGGTTATAGAACAAATATTAAACTCTAACTCCAATGAGGATAATATCATCCAGTTGTTCACGGTCGCCCTTCCAATCATCAATAGTTCTCTCCAAAATTGCTTTTTGTTCTTCCATTGGCTTGGGTTGAATATCTGCTAACAATTTCTTCATTCTTTTTGTCTTAAATTTTTCTCCTTTCTCTCCACCAAATTGATCCTGATACCCGTCGGAAAACACATAAAATGTATCGCCTTTTTTAAGGTCGATTATATGGTTAGTAAATTCAGGTTTCTCTTTTACATAAATACCGATTGGCATCCTGTCGGCTTTATACTGGATTAATTCTCCATCGCGGAATAAATATAATGGATTATAAGCACCTGCAAATTGTAATTTCATGTTTTTTAAGTCAACCATGGCCAGGGCAATATCCATACCATCTTTTGTTTCTCCTTCTGCTCCTCGTTGCTTCAATGTTCTTTTAACCTCTTCTCTTAACTCGGTTAAAATATCGTTTGCCTTGGTAACCGGGTGTTTATTGACGATTTCATTCAATAAAGAAACTCCCAGCATACTCATGAAAGCCCCGGGAACTCCATGACCTGTACAGTCGGCAGCAATAATAATCAGAAGATCATCTTTTTTATTAATCCAGTAGAAATCTCCACTTACGATATCTCTGGGTCTGTATAAAATAAAATGTTCGGGAAGTATTTCTTCTGTATATTCATCATCAGGCAGTACAGCATTCTGGATCTTACTTGCATATTCAATACTATCAGTAATATCACGGTTCTTTTTGACAATTTCATCTCTTTGGTGTTCAATTTGCTCTTTTTGGGCAACTACCTCTTTCGTACGTTCCTGTACTATTTTCTCAAGTCGGATTTTTTCCTTTTCCAGCCTTCTGGTATACCATTTAACTATTAAAATAATAAATGTAATACCTAAAAATATATAAATAATATAAGCCCAGATTGTTCTATACCAAGGGGGTAAAATAGTAAATTCATATCTTGCCAGTTTACTTTCAACCCCATAAATATTTTTTGCTTTAACCTTAAATACATAATGACCTTCGTTCAGGTTTGTATATCCTTTATCGTTTTTTTCCAACCATGAAGACCATTCCTCATCATAACCTTCCAACTTATAGCTATAGGTAACCTTTGATTCTCCTTCATAATAAGGAGCAGTATAAATAAAATGAATATTATTAAATTTATAATCCAGGTCACATTTTAGAAAATTGGGCTGTTCTGTAGATACCTGCAAATCTGAAGTGTCATTGTAGTTGGTACCATAAAAAATGGAAGAATCATTTGTTAGGCTTACTTTTCTTATTAAAGTATTATAACTTAAATAATCTTTTTTATGCTTATTGTCATAAGAAAAGATACCATCAGGTGTGGTGAACCATGTCATATCATCCTTATCATCATAAATTGAAGTGATGGTATGATTCGGTATTTCAAGAAATGGTTTAGAATAAAAAATGATATTCTTGCCTTTCATCATATTTTTTTCAACGAAATATTCCTCGTTTTTTGAATATGAGATCCAAAAAGAAGAATTATCTGCTGATTGAAAATTGTTTGGACTTACATTACTATAGCGACCTCCGAATGGATCTTTGGCAACAAATTTATCCAGTGAATCATTATAAACGTAGAAACCTTTTTCAGTACCAAAATAACATTGCCCGGAAACTTTGAATGCCTTAATATTTCTGTTAGAGGGCAGTCCTTTGGTTGTATCATATCTTGTATAAGTATAACCGGTGTCTGTTCTGCAGACCTTAAAAACACCTTTCTGTAAGCTTGTAGCCCAAAGAATTGATGAATCCTGTTCTACTATATGTCTTATACTTTCATGGATAATTTTATCTGATAAAATCAGACCATCTTGATATATAAAACTAATAAACCAATCCTTGGTTCCTAAATAAATCTTATTTGGGTGAAAATCAGACGATAATAGTGTGTGTGTATATTTATGGGATTCAGTTTTAATATCTTTTAAATTTGTTAAATCATACACACCCTCTATGGTACCTACAAGTAGGTGTTTTTCCCCTGTTTTATGATCAGTATGTATAGAAAATTGTCGGGCCTGGTTATTAATTCCGGGCAATTTTTCAAATTGCATAAATCCTTGCTGCGTTTTTTTCTGATGA
The DNA here is from genome assembly GCA_964461045.1 of uncultured Bacteroidales bacterium. Taxonomy (GTDB): domain Bacteria; phylum Bacteroidota; class Bacteroidia; order Bacteroidales; family UBA12077; genus JAGXLC01. The sequence continues at coordinate 21,402 of CAYWSJ010000036.1, forward strand.
AAAACTCCTACAGTGGTTGCTGCATAAAGATCACCTTTATACCTGATGATATCCATTGTAATTCCTTTCAAGCCATGACTCTTGTCAAATTTTTTTATGGGAGAACTGTATTCGACAAAAGAAATTCCCTTATTTACAGCAAGCCACAGATTACCCTGGTTAGATTCACAGATATCCGTTACAGCAGGGTCTGGTAAATGTTTATCTGTATAATTATACAGAATTTCGCCCTTTCTTAAATCTGCAATTATAAGTCCCTTTTGCAAGGTGCCAAAGGCATAATTCCCGTCAGAAAGTTTTTTACCATTATAAATCTGAGCCTCTTTAAGTAATTTGTTCAATTCTTTAGAGTGAAAATTAAAATTGGTTATTGTCTGCGATTCACCGGTATATTTATCATAAACATACAATCCGTTATATCTTGTTCCAATTAATAATTTATCCTTACTGAAGTTCTGGATGGTAAATACGTCCTGTTTTTTATAAAATTCTCCTCCTTTTACTGGAATAATAGAATCATTCTTTAGTTTCACCAAGCCCTTATAGTAATTCCCTACATACAGTTCTTTACCAACCATAAAACTCAAAAATCCACCCTTATCCAAAGCATATTTATTTATGTATTTTTTATTCTTAAACACATAAATAGTATCTGTCGCACAAAAATAAGTTGTATCGCTTTTATCATAAATCTTCCAAATTGTGGATAGGTTTTCAGCATTTATATCCGAGGATAAGGAATGATATCTCATTCTGCCTTTTTTATCAGGCATTAGATAACCAAATTCACCAGTAGTTCCAACATACACAGTTCCACTTTCATCAGCATTCAAAGATCTAATAAATGAATTGTTGTCTGTAACCTGGATTTTATCCCAATTTTCCCCATCATACTCTAATACATAATTCGTATTCCCAAAATACATTACACCTCTGTCATCCTGAACCACAGACCAGTTCTGAGGTTCTCCATTATATTCAGATTTTCCAAAATTTTTAATGAAATGGGTTCCATATTCATTAAACTGAGCAAAGACAGATTGGCTGGTTATTAAGAAAAATAATATAACAAATAAGCTCTTTTTGTTCATTCTTCACAGTTATTAGGAAATTAAGGTAAAAATAAAAAAAATATCAGTATAATAAATATAATCCCTATTTAAAATTCAAATTAGGGTATTTTGAACAATAAAAAACTAAAATAACAAATTATTTTTCATGGAGATAATGGATTTAAGGTTAAAATTTAAATTATCATTTTACAGGTATGGATTACCAATTTTATGTATAATAGAAGGAGGAGACAATTATAATTAAAGATGCCTCCTCCTCTTTATTTAAATAATAACAGTCTACTCTTTCATCAATATTAATTTTTTAGTAAATAATCTGTTATTTAATTTAACCTTTACAAAATAAACATTCGTTGAGCCATAAACATTAAATTCATATCTGTCATTTTTATCCAGATTTTTATTTATAAGAGGTTCACCAAAAGAATTAAATACTTTGATAGTTCCTTTTTCAGAATTCAGGCCTGACTTATTGATAGTAACAATAATTTTATTTCCAACAGAATATATATTGCATAATGCCTCATCTGCATCATCAATACCAACAGCTCCGATAAAATAGAAGGATAGTGAACTTGAATTTTGATTTAAATTCCCAGCCATATCTGTAAACGACCCGGCAGGAATTTCAACATTCACAGTTCCTTCCTCCACAGGCTCAATCTGAAGTGTGAAATTAACATCATCAGAACTGGTGATGTCTGTGGCATTACAATTTGTAGTTTGAATATCTGCCAATTCAAAACCATTGATTTGTTCTGTTGCAGTTGCCGTTATATCAACAACAGAATTCTCGGTTGAATCTCCGAAGCTACCTGAAAGTGAAAGTTCAGGTGCAACATTGTCATATACATTTGAATATTCAGAAGATGCGAGATTACCATGGCCTGATTCATCAAAAGCCACATTTTCCGGTATATTCAAAGTAAATTCACCATTGGATTGAGGTTCACCTACCAGTTCAAAGGTTATACTATCGGTAGTTGTCATCTCAGTAATAGTAACATTACCTGTTTCAATATCAGCTTTTACAAAATTACCGACCTTTTCTGAAAACTCTATTGTCATATCCAATGCAGAAACATTTGTAGGTTCACTTTCTGTAGATGAAATGATAGCTGAAGGACGCTGATCATCATAATAAATGCTAAATGAGTTTGAAACCGCATTTTCATTACCAGCAGCATCCATCACACTGTTTTCGGGCAGATAAATATTTACCTCTCCCTCTGCTACAGGCACCACAGACATTTCAAATGTACTGTCATTAATCGATATCAAATTGTTGAGAGAGGCATTTGTTACATCATAATCACCCAATGTAAGATCTGTTACAATTTCTGAAAACTCTGTAGTAACGTTAAAAGAAGAAGCAGAAGTAGGATCCTGTTCAGATGAATTAATAACGGCAGTTGGAATTTCAGGATCATATGCAATCTTAAACATGTTTGATGCAATATTCAGGTTTCCAGACTGATCTTCAGCTACTCCTCCGGGAACATGAATAGTACATTCTCCAGAATTCAATAAAGTAACATTTGCTGTAAACACGACACTATCCAAAGTCGTCAAATCATTAATCTGAGCATTTGTTACATCCACATCAGCAACTTCAAAACCAGAGACAGCCACTGAGAATTCAATATCTGCCATTATATTTTGATTATTAGTAGGGTCTGGCTCCATTGATGACACTGTCACATCAGGTGCTGTTTCATAATATTCAATTGTAAACTGAGATGCAGCTTCATTGCTATTGCCAGCATTATCTTCTGCTACTCCTGCAGGTATATCAGTAGTAATCAAACCATCAGATACTGGAGTTATGTTTAGAGAATAATTTATATCATCTGAAGTTGTTAAATTACTTGTGGTTCCATTAGTAACCTGTATATCAGAAATATCAAAACCCATTACTGTCTCAGTGAATGTCACGGATATTTCAAATGGTGATTGATTTGTCGGATCAGGTTCTGTAGTAGAAATTGAAACAGCGGGTGATGTTCCATCATAATTAATGGTAAACTGGTCAGCGCTTGTATTCATATTGCCTGCAGAGTCTGCTGATACTCCGGCAGGAATATCCATAGTGACAAGGCCATCAGTAACAGGTGTCAATTCTGCACTAAAGGTTATGCTATCTGAGGTAGATAAATCCGTTACATTGCAATTTCCAGTTGAAATATCTGAGATTTCAAAACCAGACACCCATTCTGAAAATTCCACATCAACAATAACAGGCGATACGTTTGTAGGATTCGGGAATGTTGTGCTAAGCATAACATCCGGGACAGTTCCATCATATTCAATTGAAAACACAGATGAGGCTTCATTGCTGTTTCCTGCAAGGTCATTGACAACGCCTGCAGGTATCTGCATATCAATTAAACCATCGCCTGCAGCCGAGATAGAAGCTGTAAAAGAAATGTTATCGTTGGTTGTGAGATTTGTACAGCTTCCATTTGCAACTGACACGTCGCCTGATCCAAAACTCTGTACTTCTTCACTAAATTCGATAGTCACCTCAAAGCTGGATTGATTTGTCGGATCAGGTTCCGCAGAGGAAATTGTCACAGTTGGCGCTACGATATCCTCAGAAGAGAAGTTCCAGCCGGTTGAACTTGTTATACCAGAATATTGATTATTATTGGCATCAATAAATGCACCTGCATCAATTAACACATAATATTCCGTGTTGCTTGCAAAATCAACAGAAGGATTAATGGTAACAGTTGATGTTCCTTCTCCAGTAACTTGTCCGGAGGTTACATCAATTACTTCATGGTTACTATTGTCTGAAGTCAGCTTTATCGTAACATTACCACTTCCCTTGTATATATTTTCATTAAAGTTTACAGATAAATCAGAATCAAAAGGTACAGAAGCTGAGCCATCTGGGGGCTCGAAACTATTTGCTACAGGATTCGATATGTCTTCAGTAGAAAAATTCCATCTTGTAGTCGAGGATATTCCTGCAAAGCTGTTACCTTCTGAATCATCAAAAGCTGAGGCATCAATAATAACATAGTATTCAGTTTCTCCTTCAAAATCGGTTGAAGGATTAATAACTATCGAATCGGTTGAACTTCCAGATACCTGCCCGGAATTAACATCTATGGTCTCAAAAGTAGAACCAGAAGAGGTTTCCTTGATAGTAATATTTCCCGACTGAGCAAAGACAGGCTCACTGAACTTCAGGCTGATGTTTCTGTCAACTGTCTCATTTGTACTATTATCAGGAGGATAAGTACTAAGAATGACTGGATCATTAACATCTGCGCAGGTAAAATTCCACTCTGTCGATGCTGATATTCCCTGAAAAGCATTTCCTGCCTCGTCAGTAAAACAGGTATTGTCAATAAGGACATAATACCCTGTACTACTGGCAAAATCAGTAGAGGGATTAATGGTTATATTTGTGGTTCCATCGCCGGTTACCTGGCCTGAATTTACATCAATAACCTCAAAATCCGTATCATCAGCACTCCTTTTTATTGTGATATTACCTGATTCAATATTAACAACTTCATCAAACACTATTTCAAGATCGCTGCCAATTGCTACATCAATGCCGTCATCTGCCGGATAAAAACTATTTACAAGAGGATTGCTTGCATCATAGGTAATTGTAAACTCATTTGAAGGATCATTGCCATTCCCGGCAGAATCAAAAGCAACAGTAGCCGGGATCTGCAGGCTCAAAACACCATCTGAACCAGGCTGTATATCAGCTGAAAAAATAATACTGTCTGGTGTAGTAAGATTACTGACAGATCCATTGGTAATGTTTATATCAGCAGTCTGGAATTCAGAAACATACTCTGAAAACGCAATTTCTAACTGAAACAGACTGGAATTTGTCGGATCCGGTTCAGCAGATGAGATGGTGACATCCGGAAGTGTTGCATCATAATAAAGTTCAAGTGTATTTGACACATCATTAGAGTTGCCTGCAGCATCTAGTGCAATACCCGATGGAACAGAAACTGTTACAATGCCATCATTATTAGGAGATATCTCGGCAGTCCATTCGATATCACTCGTTATTTCAGTTAAATTACCAGCACTTCCATTGGTTGTTTGAATATCTGACAATGAAAAACCTGAAACTTCTTCACTAAATGTAATTGTAATCTGAAAACTGGAATTTACAGGACTTATTTCCGAAGTTGACACATTCACACCAGGGTTGGTTCCATCGTATTCTATTTGATAAACATTTGAAGCAGGATTGTTGTTTCCTGCCATATCAGTTACACTTCCACCAGGTATTTCAATTTCAACTGTACCATCTGCTGAAGGACTCACATCAGCAGTAAAAGATATATTATCAGAAGTATTTAAATTACTCATTACGGCATTCGATACAGAAAAATCAGCAAGTTCAAAACCTGTTATCTCCTCACTAAAATCAATATCAATGCTAAAAGGACTATTGCTTGTAGGATCAGGTTCAGCAGAAGTAACAGAAACTGACGGAACAGTTCCGTCTACACCAGTATAATTACCAATAGAACTAACATTATTAACATAAAGAATATTATTAAAATCATCTACCTTGCTAAACACTTCTCTTACAGAAGAATAATATCGAGCAGCATAAATATCTGCTTCACTCCCTACCACATCATTTGTTAAATAATGAAAATCAACTGAATAATCAGGATTTGTTATACCAGAATGCTGTAAATTCCAAAATCGTGAAAGAAATTCCGACGGGCTGGTATTTTCTGAGTATTTTTCATCTGATACATTAATTCCAAAATATGCATTTGTTATGGAAGAATAACTATTAAGGGAAAAATTTACAGGCGTATATTCAGTTGTTCCTGTATTATCGCCTATTGGAAAAGTAAAAGAACCCGTAGCACTAAACTTTTTATATACATATCCACCTAAGCCAGGTATAATCATTGATGTTCCAAGCGAACCAGAAACAGATCCATTTTCTTCAAGATAGAGGGAATTACCATTTAATAATAGATTTCCGTCAATAAAATTCAAGTCATTTTCTATAGCAATACTTCTATTCAACACAATATGGGCATCGTTTTTTATATCTATATTTTCAAACCTGATATTTGCAGAACCACCAATAATCTGCTGGTCTGTGCCTGTAAAAACGACCCGACCTTTTCCGTTAAAATTCATAAAGAATTCTCCACCTGTAGCATTGTTATAGATTGGACCATCAATAAATAAATCACCATCCAAATCTATTATCCCATCTTCATCTGATCCTGATTGATTTATGAATTGAAAATCATTACCACTCATTACAATTTTCGAGTGTTCACTGATTGTTATTCTTGCTCCATTATTTTTAATTCCTTTCTGAGCCAATATGGGATTTGAAAGAAAAAACAATAAAAACAACAATAACCATTCATGATAAGTAATCTTATTTGAATATTCCATAACAAACAAATTTATTTCATTTTCAAATATTCCTTAATCTCCTTTATTTCCTGTCGTAATTCCTCATTCTCTTTTTGAGCTTCAGACAAACTACTGGAGATTTGATTCATTTTTTTGTTTTGTTGTTGAATAACCTCAATCAAAACAGGTACAAGCTCCATTCTTTTAACAGAAACTGGTTCATTTTCTGCATTAAGAATAACCATTCCCGGATTAATTTCTTTTACTTTTACAGGGTCAATTCCATAATAAGTATTTCCAGGGTTTTCTTTAAGGTTAAACTGAATAGGTTCAATATTATAAAACCATGAAATGTCTTTGATTTTCGAAGTATTCAGTCTATCCAATTTAGAATTAACAGTTCCTAATACCCCAGAAGAACTAATTTTTAAATAACTCCAGGTTGCTCCAACATCATCACCGGGAACACCAGGCATCTCTATACCACCATCATTTCTGCTGATAGTTAAATGAGGACCATAAAAAGTAGAGTTTGCTTTACCATAAACTTGCATTTCGTTTAGTCCACCATCATATATTACTGACATTCCAAAATTATTATCATTATCCTCAGCAAGCATGAGTTTTGAATCGCTCCCACTTGTAGAAATTGAAGGAGCAATTAAAACTGCGCCCAGGGTATCGCTACCTACAACATGTAACTTAGGGATGGCATTTGGTGTGGAAATCCCTATTCCAACATTCCCTGGATTGTTTGAATAAAGAATATTTCCATTAACTGTCCAATCGTCATCTCCCAGAAGAGAAACCCAGCCAGAGCCATTATTTCCCTGAAAATCAGCACCTGTCCAGCGTATTACTCCAGCATCAGTATTGGTTGTATTACCAATTTTTATACCACCCATAACATCGAGTGATTCTGTTGGTGCTTTTCCAATTCCCAGATCACCGTTTATTCTCAGATACTGGGGATAATCAAAATCTCCGTAAATTAAAGACTCTGTTTCATTACCTGTTGAGTTGTTGATATATAATTTATTAGATCCCATTTCATTATATCCTGCCTGGTATCCAATAAAAACATTTCCGGAACCCTCTTCAGAACTAAATCCGGCTCTGGCACCCAGCATTGTATTATTACTTCCTATTGTATCATATCTTGCAGCTTGTCTGCCAATAATTGTATTATTATTACCTGTTTTATTGCCTCCACCGGCCATACTACCCAGGTAAGTATTGTATATTCCGGATATATTTCCAAATCCGCTATAATAACCAACATATGTATTTTTCTGTCCGGTAATATTGCTCATTCCAGCTGTTTTTCCTAAAAAGGTATTACCGCTTCCATTGGTAGTGTGCTGACCTGTAAAACTTCCCAGAAAAACATTTCCGGTACCACTAATGCAATCACTACCACTGTTAAAACCTATATAAACATTTTCGAAACCGCTTGTATCAGCATAACCAGCATTTCGGCCGATAAAAACATTATATCTGCCGTCTTTATGATTTTTGCCACTAAAATTGCCTATAAAAATATTATTGTTTGAGGTGGTTCCACTTAATCCTGCTTCCTGTCCCATAATAATATTGTTATATCCTCCGGTCGAATTTTTAGCTGCCTGCTCTCCAATAATTATGTTATTATCCCCTGAATTTTTCATCATTGCAGCCTGTTTTCCAAGAATCACATTATTATCTGAATTGTTTTCTTTACCAGCTTCATAACCAATCACAATATTATCATCACCTGTAGAACTGTTAAAAGCAGCAAGATTTCCAATATATACATTATGAGAAGCGATAGTATTTCCTGTCCCTGCTCTATCCCCGATAAATACATTGCTTGAGCCTTCAGTATTATTCAAACCTGCATTTGCACCAAGCATCACATTATCAAACCCATGGGTATTACTTTTTGCAACATTGGAGCCAATAAACACATTATGATGTCCTGATTGGTTCATTTTTCCGGCAGCGTAACCCATGAAAACATTGTCGTACCCGCCAATGTTTGAATAGCCGGATGAGTCTCCTATGAATATGTTACTCCAACCACGAGAATCCAAGCCTACATTTGTTCCGAGAAAAACATTATTATGTGCTGTATCCACATTCATTCCTGCTTTATAACCGATAAAAATATTATCGTATGCTTTTGTTATATTCATGCCCGCATTATATCCAAGCAAAATATTTCTGTACCCCGTTAAATTCTGCTTACCTGCCTGATAACCAAGGAAAGAGTTAAACTTACCAAGATCTGAAGTTGTAGAGGGTTCTGTGTTGATTCCTGCTTCAAAACCTATAAAATAGTTATCAGTTGTAAGGTTCATAAAATCTGTAGTGGTTCCTTTTGTATTATTCCTTCCACTTACAGCAAATCCACCGATCGGACCTTTGGCTGTCTGATTAACATAAACACGGGTACTATCAGCTGTACTTACAAAAATATCTTCTACAATACCCTTTGTATTATTCCTCCCGCTTACGGCAAATCCACCTATTGGACCTTTCGCCTGCTGATTAACGAATACTCTTGTACTATCGGGTGTTGTAAAAAAAACCTTATCAGTAGTTCCCTTGGTATTATTTCTGCCACTAACAGCAAAACCACCAATGGGACCTTTAACATTATTTGGAACAGTTACTTCTACCCCATTGTTATAAACGGCAAAAACAGTATCCCCATTTGTATTCAAAACATGGAACAAAGCGCCGTTATCTCCTGGAGCAGTGTTCATAGATGACAAACTCAACCATTCTCCTCCATTATAAAAAAAGAATCCATTATAATTTTCATCATATACCAGCAGACCATTAGCAGGGTTAGCTATAGATAACCTTTGTGAGGAAGTTAAACGAGGGATAAGCATTCCTTTGTCAGAAGACTGTACATCAAGCATTGCCGATGCATTTGCCTCATAATCAGCGCTGTCAGTTACCGCCACATTCTGAGCCTGCGAAGTAAGCAAAAACAAAATAAATATGAACAGTAATACACAACCTTTCCAAAACTTTTGCAAAAAAGAACTCATGTCATAAATTAATTATATTTATTTTTCAATTTCATCTAACCGCTTTGAAATACTTTCTATTTGTTTCTTCAAGGATTTTAATTCCTTTTCTTTATTTGTGAGTTTTTCTTTAAATTCTTCAATTTCTTTCTGTTGTTCCTGAATGGCTTTTGTTAGTATAGGAATCAGTCGTAAAGGCTTTATTCCTAACAACCCATTTTCCTGATTCCTTGTAACCATTTGAGGAAAAACACTTCCTACATCCTGTGCGATAAAGCCTGTGGCAGGTTTATTATTCTCTTTATACCTGAAATCTACCACATTCAGTCTGTTTATAATTCCCGTTCCGGAAATTTTGGTATTTATAATTCCTGTTTTCAGCGTACGGTCTGAACCCTGTATAATTTCAACATTAGAATTATTAATTGTTAATGCTCCATGATAAGTTCCGTCACCATCATAAAAACTTATTAAGTGATTATCCCCACTTGCATCATCAGTTCCACCCTGTATTTTTATGCCATAATAATTGGTAGCATTCCCGTCGTTAAAGAAATTAGCTGCGTAACCACTGGCGTGTCCTGTTTCAACAGTCAATTGGTCTGAAGGAGAAATTGTACCAATGCCAACATACCCTGTTTCATTAAATCCAATAAGATCTGTTGCGTCATTTCTAATAATAAAATTGTCACTGCCATTCATGTATAAATACCAGTCTTCGCCAGTACCCAGAGAAGTCTCTAAACGAATACCTGATGAGAGTGTTGTTCCTGATTGTCTTATATGTAAAGCAGTAGCCGGAGAAGTTGTACCTATACCAACCTGACCGTTATTGTAATAAACATCATTTCCTGAAACAGACCAGTCATCATCATAAGGATCTGACCAAACGGCATTACCTGATGCATCGGATTTTAAAACGTATCCATCGGTTGCACCAGAAGTCATTTGGAAGTTAATTGTTTTGGTTTTACCATCTACATCCAGGTTTTCAGTTGGGTCTTTGCCTACTCCTAAACTCCCATCAATCCGAAGAAGAGAATTATCAAATTCACCATAGACTAATTGGGTAGTATCAGAATTAGCAATTATAAGTTGATTAGAACCAGAGCTATAAGTTCCTGCTTCATTCCCAATTATTACATTGCCATCACCTATATGACCTTCGCCAGCCTTATGGCCAACATAAACGTTGTAGGATCCATTAGTGTTTTGGCCGGCTCTTCTGCCAAGAAAAACATTGTTGTTTCCAGTCACATTATCTCCACCAGATAAATAACCCAGAAAAGTATTGAAATCACCCTGGTTATGCATTCCACTCTGTCCTCCGATATAAGTATTTTGCCACCCTGTTATATTCTCTTGCCCACTGCTAAAACCAAGAAAAACATTTCTGTTTCCCGAGGTATTACTCTCCCCTGCGCTTTCACCTACAAAAACATTCTGGCTGGTTGTATTTGCATAACCAGCATGATCACCAATAAGAACATTTTGGCTACCCTTTCCCGAATGACCTGCATAATTTCCCAGGTACACATTTTTATCTCCGTATGTATTACTATAGCCAGCCTGGGTTCCCAGGAAAACATTACTTTCGCCGTTTGTAATGTTGTAACCGGTGTAATACCCAAGCATAACATTACTAATTCCAGTTGTTGAAGAGTACCCAGCTCCTCTTCCGATAAATATATTGTAATTTCCGGTTTCGCCACCGCTATCTCCTCTGCCGGCCTCATAACCAATACTTACATTACTTCCTCCCTCAGTATGGTTAAGGCCAGCAGATGCGCCTATAAACACGTTCTGACCTCCGGTTGTATTGCTATAACCTGCACCATGCCCGAGGAAAGTATTTGATATACCTGTAGTATTTGCATTTCCCGAACTAAATCCAAGAAACGTATTGAACTCACCATCCTCATTGGAAAGACCACTATTATAACCTAAAAAAGTATTAAAACTGGCTGTTGTATTGCTATGTCCGCTCTGGTAACCAATAAACAAGTTATACTCTCCCGTTGTATTTAAAATTCCACTTTCAAATCCAAGGAAAACATTATAAGAACCACTCTGGTTATTTTGTCCGCTGCGTGTTCCAAGATAGACATTATTTGCTCCTGTTTCATTATTTATGCCATCGCCACTACCGGCATCGTTTCCTATATAAATATTATTATCACCTGAATGGTGGTATTTACCAGAATTATACCCCATAAAAACATTGTTATTCCCTGCTAAAACCTCTTCACCAGAAGAACAGCCAACAAATGTATTCTGGACTCCATCTATGATAGCTCTTCCGGAATTTTCTCCTATGTATGTGTTTGCAGATCCAGTGGTGTTGGCTTTACCACTCTCGGTTCCCAAAAAGGTATTGTAGCTTCCGTCGGTATTGCTTCTGCCACTCTGATAACCCACAAAAATATTTTTTGACCCTGAACTATCAGTTAGTCCAGCTTCATAGCCAATAAATGAGTTGTAAAGTCCTGTTGTAATAGAACTACCAGCTCCCTCACCGATAAAATAATTATCTGGTGTTAGACTCATAAAATTTGAAGTGATATTTTTTGTATTATTTCTACCGCTTACGGCAAATCCACCTATCGGACCTTTCGCGTTTTTATTTACGTATATACGTGTGCTGTCGGGTGTACTTACAAATATATCTTCAACTAGTCCTTTTGTATTATTCCTTCCACTTACAGCAAATCCACCAATAGGTCCTCTGTTTCCCTCGTTAACAAAAACCCGGGTACTATCAGGGGTTGTGAAAAAAACTTTATCTGTGGTTCCTTTTGTATTATTCCTTCCGCTTACAGCAAAGCCTCCGATAGGTCCTTTAACATTATTTGGTACAGTAACTTCCACACCATCGTTATAAACAGCGAAAACAGTATCCCCATTTGTATTCAGTACATGAAATAAAGCGCCGTTACTACCCGGTGCAGTATTCATAGAAGATAAACTTAACCATTCAGTACCATTATAATAAAAAAATCCGCTATAGTTTTCGTCATATACTATCAAACCGTTAGCAGGATTTGGAATAGAAAGTCTTTGTGAAGAAGTTAGCCTTGGTATTAACATACCTTTGTCAGAAGACTGCACATCAAGCATAGCTGAGGCATCAGCTTCGTAATCAGCACTATCAGTAACTGCTACATTTTGAGCATTGATATTTATAACCAGAAAAAAATGCAGAATAAGTACTAAACTGAAATATTTTCTTAATAGAGTCATAGGTGATATTTTTATGATTTAATGATCTTGAATAAAAATAGTTGCAATTCATATAAATCGCAAATCATTCATCACAAATGATTCCTATTTAGAAAAATTCTAAAATAT
>CAYWSJ010000037.1:0-34159 GCA_964461045.1 uncultured Bacteroidales bacterium
GAGCTCCGGAGGAGCGAAACAAAAATTATCTAACATAAATGCTGTCAATATTTTTATGAACACCAAAATAAAAAATACCACCCTCTCCCCTTTCTCAATCATCATAATATTCATTCTCCTATCCATTATCGGAATAGGATTAATCCCCCGTCTGCACGTAAGCCTCGTCCCTTCCCGTAATCTGCCCTCTATAAATGTTTCCTACAACTGGTATAATGCATCAGCAAGAATCATTGAAAACCAGGTCACCTCCAAACTGGAAAACCTTTTCAGTTCAATAAAAGGCGTACAGGAAATTAAATCAAAAACTACCAAATCCGGCGGCAACATAACCGTTGCATTCGACGAAGACATTGACATGGATGCTGCACGTTTCCAGGTTTCATCCTATATCCGGCAAGCCTATGCAAAATTTCCCGGGGAGGTAACTTATCCCAAAATCACGGTTAACACACCCAACGAAGAACGACAATCGCTCCTGTCATATTCATTGTACGGTCCGGCCTCCGCCTTCTACATCCAGAAATATGCCGAGAACAATATCAAACCGGACATCAGCAACATAAAAGGTGTCAACAAAGTAAGAGTTTACGGAGCCAATTCCTTTGAATGGTTTATTTCTTACAACCCTGACAAACTTCGTGTCTTTCAGATAAGCACATACAATATCCGAAATGCCATACATAATTATTTTCAAACGCAAAATCTGGGTTACGCTGAAATAAACAGAAACGGTGAAAAAGAAAACATCAACCTGCGTTTAAAAACTGCTGAAAAATCAAACATAGAGTGGAGCAATATTCCCATAACAAAAAGTGGTAACAGAATAATCTACCTGACAGACATCGCCGATGTTCAGTATAAAGAGAAAAAACCCAACTATTATTACCGAATCAACGGGCTGAACACCATCAATTTTGTTATATATCCTGAAAAACAAGTCAATTCACTTAAGCTTGCCAAAAAAATTAAAGAACAGATCCGCCAAAAACAAACTTTGCTTCCCCCGGGTTATTCCATCCGTAAAATGTACGATGCTACTGAATTTATTAATAATGAATTACGTAAGGTTGGAGTTCGAACCATTATAGCAGTTGTTGTGTTGCTTACCTTTGTTTTACTGATCAGTCGCCGGCTCAAATACCTCTTTTTAATAACCATCAGCCTAATTGTTAATCTTGCTATCGCTGTTATTCTCTATTACATAACCGACCTGGAAATTCACATATACTCACTGGCAGGAATGACAATTTCCCTGGGAATTATTATTGACAATTGCATCATAATGGCTGATCACATTCGGCATCAACACAATAAAAAAGCATTTCTCTCAATACTTGCTGCAACCCTTACAACCATTGGAGCGCTTAGCCTGGTCTTCTTCCTTAACCAAAGGCAGCAATTAAACCTCATCGATTTCAGCCTGATAATCATAATTAACCTTATGGTTTCTCTTTTTGTGGCCCTGTTTTTTATTCCTTCACTTCTACAAAAAATCAACCTTGAACCCATCCGGACCAAAAGATTTTTTAGAAGAAAAAGAAGAATTGTTCGTTTCTCAGGGTATTACCAAAAATTGATTAACTGGCAGATAAAACACAAATGGATATTTGTCATGATCCTCATTCTTGGATTTGGGATACCAATATACAAGCTGCCGGATAAAATAGAAAAAGATAATAAAATAGCTGAAATATACAACAATACTTTGGGTAGTGATTGGTATCAGAACAACATAAAAGAATTGACAGATAAGTACCTTGGAGGAACCTTACGGTTATTTACAGAACATGTTTACGAGTCTTCCTTTTACAACGAACCGGGCCGCACAAAGCTCTATGTTCAGGGGAAAATGCCGGAAGGAGCAACTATTCAACAAATTAACCGGGCTATAAAGAAGATGGAAAATTATCTGAATAAGTATAATGAAATAGAACTTTATCAAACTGAAATAAGGAGCTACAGAAATGCACGCATTACCATCTTTTTTAAACAAAAGTTTGAATCGGGCTATTTCCCGTTTAAACTAAAAGGTCTACTGATAGCCAAAGCAAACAGTCTTGGAGGCATGGACTGGTCAATATATGGAGTAGGCAAAGGATTCAGCAATGCTGTTCATTTTGACTACAAAGATTCCCGCATTTATGTATATGGCTACAATTATGAAGACCTGTACGGTTATGCCGAAGACCTGAAAGAACGGCTTACAGAAAACCGCCGTGTGAAAGATATCGGTATTCGAGGTGAAAGCAACTGGTTCTCTGCTCCACTTAGACACAAACTTGTGGTTGACCTGTCGGAAGAATATATGAACCAGTTGGGGCATAAACCTGCAGGTTTATACTCCACCTTAAAAAGAAATACTTTACAATCGAGCTCAATAGGCAGATTCTTCATAGGTAATCAACTTGAAAGAATAAACCTTCAATCCTCCAATAATCATTTTGATTTATGGGACTTGCGAAACACCCCCCTCATCAGTCAGGACAAAATGATTAAAATGAAAGCTGCCGGAGAAATCACCAAAAAGAAAACCGGGAATGATATACATAAGAAAAATCAGGAATACCAGCTTGCTGTTGAGTTCAACTTTGCTGGCCCTGCCCCCCTTAAGAATAAAGTAATAGATAAGCACATAAATGAAACCAACTCATTGCTGCCAATGGGCTACAGAGCCCAGGGACCTCAATGGCTCTACTGGAAAAAAGAGCAAGCCAACAAAGTCTGGCTCTTATCGTTGGTTATTTTAATCATTTTCTTTATTTGTTCTATTCTCTTCGAATCATTAAAACAACCTTTCGTTATTTTATCAATCATTCCCATATCTTTCATTGGCGTTTTTCTCACATTTTACCTGTTTGATATTAATTTCGACCAGGGAGGATATGCCTCTTTCATACTACTTGCCGGCATTACCGTGAATGCTGCTTTGTATATTATTAACGAATACAACAACCTGAAAAACAACAGAAAGGGAATAAAGGCCTATTTAAAAGCCTATAATCATAAAATTATTCCAATTTTCCTTACCATCACCTCTACGATTC
Organism: uncultured Bacteroidales bacterium; assembly: GCA_964461045.1. Lineage (GTDB taxonomy): Bacteria > Bacteroidota > Bacteroidia > Bacteroidales > UBA12077 > JAGXLC01. Next base: position 3,048 of record CAYWSJ010000037.1, read on the forward strand.
TTGGACTAATGCCTTTTCTCATCGGCGGACAAAATCAGGCTTTCTGGTTTGCTTTCGCAGCAGGCTCTATCGGTGGATTGATCTTTTCTGTAATAGGTTTGTTGATATTTCTGCCTGCCTTTTTTCTAAAAAGTCTGAAAAAACACATACAGAAACCAAAAAATATACCTTAATTTTGAGAAACATAAAATACAAACCAAACAATATGAGAACTAGTATATTGATAATCTTATTTTCTTTATTACTTAATGCAACGGGATTTACACAACAACAGAAAAAATTATTAACCCTGGAACAGGTAATTCAACTCTCAAAAGAACAATCGCTTGATGCAATTGTTGCCAAACAACGCTTCCGTGCAGATTACTGGGAGTTCAGATCCTATAAAGCAAAGTATTTACCCAAATTTACATTGAATACTCAATTCCCTCAATTTAACCGCTCCATAAAGAAATATCAAAACCCGGATGGTTCTTATTCATACATCGAAGATAATTACAATACAACCTCAGTAAATCTAAATATGTCTCAGAACATAGGACTTACAGGAGGGCAAATTTTTGTAAACTCCGATCTGCAAAGAATTGATGAATTCGGAAGTGACCATGTTTATTCTTACATGTCCTCTCCCATCAGTATTGGATACAGACAACCAGTACTCCTTTACAATGAATATAAGTGGGAAAAACAAATTGAACCCCTAAAGTATAAGGAAGCCAAAAAAACATACCTTTCAAACCTGGAATCTGCCACGATTAATGGTATAAACTATTTCTTTGATTTGCTGCTCGCCCAGAAAAATCTGCAAATTGCCAAATCGAACTATGCCAACGCAGACACTCTTTATAAAATATCCAGACAGCGTTACAAGATAGGAACTATTGCAGAAAACGAACTCATGCAGATGAAATTGAGTTATCTGAATGCCGGGGCAGACCTGAACGAAACAAAAATAGATCTTAGAGCTGCCAAAATCCGCCTGCGCTCATTTCTAGGTTTTAACGAAAATGTAGATATTGAATTGATCTCTCCGGATAGTGTTTCCACAGTGACCATTGACGTTGATAAAGCACTCAAATTTGTAAGAAAAAACAACCCGGAACTTATCAATTATGAACAACAATTGTTGGAAGCTGAAAGACAAGTAGCCAAAGCAAAATCAGAAAAAGGCCTGAATGCTAGCTTGTTTGCAAGTTTCGGACTCACCCAGAAATCAGATGAGTTTCAACATGTATATGAAAATCCACAAAACCAGGAGAGCTTAAACATAGGACTTGAAATACCTCTTGTAGACTGGGGGCTGGGCAAAGGAAGATACAAAATGGCCAAATCAAACCGCGAATTAATTAAAACCGACATAAAACGTTCTGAAATTGAATTCATGCAGAATGTAGCTCTTAAAATTATGAAATTCAATCTTCAGGATGACCAGGTTGAAATAAAAAAACAAGCCAGCAAAACAGCACAGAGAAGATTTCACATAAGTAAAAAACGATTTATGGTGGGGAAGCTCGATGTACTCGATTTGAATGATGCTTCACAGGAAAAAGATATTGAAAAACGAAATTACATTTCATCGCTGAGAAGTTACTGGATTAACTATTTTGAAATCAGAAAAATTACCCTTTATGACTTCTTTAATCAAAAACCAATAAAAACTCAATTTGATAATATGATTGAATAAGCCATATAGTATTAAAAATAAGGCATAGATCATTCAAGATACCCAATAGCCCTGAAAGATATACAAATTGCAGATATCATGATATTGCTTTTCAATTTTCACTGACTTATTATTATTTTAAGGATCTTTATAAAGGTAATTTATTGAAGTCAATAACAGTAAAGAGAAATGATTTATATCCTTCTAGTTTAAAAAGGCTTGATTCTAAAAAAAAAATATATCTTTGCACGATAGCAAAAAAAAGTTGAATTAATAAAATAATATGAAAAATGCAGATTAAAGGAGCCATAAGATTAGTAGCTGTTTTACTTGCGATTATTTGCGCTTACTATTTATCATTCTCAATAGTAACCTCAAAAGTAAAAAATGAAGCGGAAGAATATGCTGAAGGAAATTTAAATAAACAACAAGAATATCTTGACTCTATTGCTGGAGAGGTTGTTTACGATATCGGAATTCAGGAATATACTTTCCGTGAATGTCAGGAACGAGAAATCAATTTAGGACTCGATCTGAAAGGAGGAATGAATGTTATTCTCGAGATATCAGTAGAAGACATTATAGTATCACTCGCTAACAATAGCCAGGATTCTACTTTCAGGGCAGCCCTTAGTCGTGCAAAACAAATGCAACAGCAAAGCACGGAAGATTTTATTACACTTTTCGGAAGGGCTTTTAACGATATTGACCCCAATGCCCGATTATCTGCCATTTTTAACACTATTGAGCTGAAAGATAAGATAAACTTTGAGTCAACTAACCAGGAAGTTCTTAAAGTGCTTAGAGAAGAAGCCAATGCAGCCATAGCCAACTCTTTCAATGTACTGAGAACCAGGATTGACCGCTTTGGTGTGGTTTCTCCAAACATTCAAAGACTGGAAAATACAGGAAGGATTTTGGTTGAATTGCCCGGGGTTAAAGACCAGGAAAGGGTTAAAGATCTCCTGCAGGCAACAGCAAGCCTGGAATTTTGGGAAACTTATGAAAATCCGGAAGTTTATCCTTATCTTGAAGAAGCCAACAAGAAAATAAAAGAAATTAAAGAGGCTAAAGAAAAAATCGATAAAGATACCCCACAACAAAAGAAAGAAACAGAAGAACCAAAATTGCTGGAGGATGAAAAGGAAGAAGAAGTTCAGGCAGATACAACTGAAGAATCCTTAATAGATCAAATTGAACAGGATACATCTCTTCAGGATACCTCCCTGAGAGCTCAGCAAATGGCTAAAGAATACCCTCTGTTCAGTATTTTAAAACCAATGGTTAACAGGAACAACCAACTGATTAACTCTCCTGTGGTAGGTGTAGCTCACTTTAATGATACATCAGAGGTAAACGAATACCTCCACATGAAAAAAATCAGATCTATATTCCCTCGTAATCTTGAATTTCATTGGGGTGTAAAACCATACGACGATAATGATGAATTCTACCCATTATATGCTATAAAGAAAACAGGAACCAATCAGCAGGCTCCACTTACCGGAGATGTTGTCACTGATGCTACTGCACAATTTGGACAAAATCAGGCAACTGCTGAGGTTTCCATGTCTATGAACGGAGAGGGAGCTAAAATATGGGCCAGACTTACTAAAAGCAATATTAATGAATTTATTGCTATAGTATTGGATAATTACGTATATTCTGCTCCAAGGGTAAACCAGGAAATTACAGGTGGCCAGTCGTCAATCTCCGGTGATTTCACAGTGCAAGAGGCGAAAGACCTTGCCAACGTGTTAAAATCCGGGAAATTACCTGCTCCTGCTCATATTATTCAGAGCCAGACTATTGGACCATCACTTGGACAGGAATCAATCCAGGATGGAATGAGTTCATTCTTCATAGCATTTATCGTGATTATGCTGTATATGATATTCTATTACAGTCGGCGTGCAGGATTGGTAGCAGACATTGCACTGCTGCTGAATATGTTCTTCATTTTCGGAGTGCTGGCTTCATTAGGAGCTGTACTGACACTACCGGGTATCGCAGGTATAATTCTTACAATCGGTATGTCGGTAGATGCAAACGTACTGATTTACGACCGAATCCGTGAAGAATTAGCAGGAGGAAAAGGAATTAAACTTGCTGTAAAAGATGGCTACAAAAATGCATATTCAGCTATTTTCGATGCGAATATTACTACTTTCTTAACTGCTTTAATATTATTCCTCTTTGGAACAGGACCTATTAAAGGTTTTGCTACAACCTTGCTTATTGGTATTTTAACATCTCTGTTTACTGCAATCTTCATAACAAGGCTGATTTTTGAAAGCTATCTGAAGAAAAACAGAAAAATTACCTATGATACCAAACTGACTAAAAATGCTTTCCAAAATGCAAATGTTCCGTTTCTTAAGAAAAGAAAAATATTCTATGTGATTTCATCCATTCTTATTTTGGTTAGTATATTCTCTCTTTTCACCAGAGGACTGAATGAAGGCGTTGATTTCACAGGAGGTAGAAGTTATATTGTACGATTCCAGGAGGATGTTAACTCGACCAATGTTAAAACAAAACTGGGCGAGGCTTTTGGACATGAACCCAAAGTAAAGATTTTTGGTGAAGACAACCAGGTAAAAATAACTACCAAATACTTGATTGAACAAGAAGGTAAAGAAGCTGATGAACAGGTAGTACAAAAATTATACGAAGGATTGCAGCCTTTCCTTCAAGAGGGAACAGACCTACAGGAATTTACAACTGAAAATATAAAGAGTAGCTTAAAAGTCGGACCAACCATTGCTGATGATATAAAACGTCAGGCAGTTTGGGCTGTGCTTTTTGCTCTCGTAATTATATTCCTCTACATCTTTGCCAGGTTCAGAAACTGGCAATACGGACTGGGTGCGTTAGCTGCCCTTGTTCACGATGTGGTGATTATTCTTGGAATCTTCTCAATATTCTACAACATTACTCCATTCTCAATGGAGATCGACCAGGCATTTATCGCTGCGATTCTGACGGTTGTGGGTTACTCAATTAACGATACGGTAGTTGTGTACGACCGCGTGAGAGAGTATATTAAATTATACCCGAAACGGGAAAGATTCCAGATCATGAATACAGCATTAAACAGTACTTTGAGCCGTACTTTCAGTACATCTCTCAGTACATTTGTAGTGTTGCTTACAATTTTCATTTTCGGAGGTGAAGTAATCAGAGGTTTTGTTTTTGCATTGCTTATAGGTGTTATCGTAGGTACATACTCATCTTTGTTTATTGCATCACCTGTTGTTTTTGACACAGTGCACAAAAAGGTAAAAACTCCGAAAAAAGGAAAGCAAGCTCCAAAAAAGAAGAAAAAGAAATAAACTTCAGTAAAATCTAAAAGCCCTGAGAAAAATCTCGGGGCTTTTTTTTCCATAAAGTTGTTTATCTTTGTAAAAGTTTAAACAATTACTAATATGTTACTATTTATAAGCGGTTCGGAGATTTTTATCATTATTTTGGCTGTCTTGTTATTATTCGGAGCCAATAAAATTCCTGAAATTCTCCGTGGGTTAGGAAAAGGCTACCAGGAGTTTAAAAAAGCAACCAACGATATACGTAGTGAATTTGAGCAACACTCAAGCGATATAAAAAATGAAATGAATGACCTTAAAAAGAATGTGAAGGAATATACTGACTTTGAAGAACTGGATGAAAAAGATGAAAAGGATAACGAGGGTGACGAGGACATTGAGCCAGAAGATACAGAAGAAGAACAAAAAAAGGACAAAAGAAATATAAAAGAGAGCAGGAATAAAGACCAGAAAAGTGATGAAAATTCAAAGACTGATTCCGGCAATAAAAAAAATAATTCTTCTTCTATAAATGATCCTTATGGGCTGGGTGAAGATGAGTAATTTTCAGGTACCGAAATAAAAACTATAGAACCATCGCAGCAATCCAATAACAATAAGAACTGCCCCTTCCCAGCGAGATATTTTCCACCTGGTACGCATAAAAATTATAACCAAAAGTACCATACCAATTAACACAATCAAATTTGATCTGGCTCCGATTTCAACCTCAAGATTGTTTAATATTGCAGTTAATCCAAGTACTCCAAAAACATTAAAAATATCGCTGCCAATAAGATTTCCTACTGAAATTCCATGATGCCCCTTTAACGCTGCGGTGATAGAAGTAGCGAGCTCAGGGGCTGAGGTGCCAAATGCAACGATAGTCACACCAATTACCCATTCCGATAAACCAATTATTCTCGCAATTTTAACAGAAGATTCGACCAGGAAATGTCCTCCTCCAATTATCATTGCCAAACCTAAAAGAAAAAGTAAAAAATCATACCAACGTATTGTACTGGTATCTTTATCCAGGGCATCAACAGGTTTATCGTATTTTCGCAAAAATAAATAAACAATATACACAATTAATAAACCAAAAAGAATAATACCTCCTGCTCTTGAGATGGAAAGATCCCAGATCAACAGTGTTAAAATGACTGTTCCACCAAGCAAAAATGCTCCATCTCTGTATACTGATTTCCGATCAGAATATAATGTTCTTATTAAAGCGGTACCCCCTAAAATAAAACCAAGATTAAAAATATTAGAACCAACAATATTAGCCACAGAAATGTTACTCATCTCATTCGCAGCAGCCTGAAGGGTTACACTGAATTCAGGCGCTGAAGTGCCAAACGCTACAATAGTTAACCCAATAACTAAATTTGGTACATTAAGCCATTGTGCAATTTTTACAGCAGAATCTACAAAGATTGAAGAACCCTTAGCCAGGGCAAAAACACAGGCAGCAATAATAAGACTGTTGACTAATATTTCCATGGGGCTATTTTTGTTTTGCTGACAGGCAAAATCTTATCTCTAAAACACTCATTTGCCTTTTTTAAATGCCAAAGATATGAATTCTGGTTTTTTTTCAACCTTTCATATAAAAAAAAAGATAAACTAAATAAGGGATTAAACTCGGACAATAATTTATCGTCATATAGTTGCTCGTTCTTTCATCTATGGGTTTATTAAGGGGAAAAGTTACAGGATAAAAGGTTTGATAACTTTATCTGGTTTTTAGTGAGTTTGATAAATGTTGTTTAGACAGTAATCAAGAATAATAACATAAATCATATTGTCCTTATCAGAAATTTGTTACTCCCCTCATAATTGAAGAAGCTGAGAATTATTGAAATTAATTCTACGGCAGAAATTAATAAGTGTATCTTAATATGGATTCTTCAAACACCGTAATAGATGAAATAACGGTTTAAAAAACTATATGATCTGATGAAAAATAAAATATTAGTTGGTGTTCTTTTTTTGTTGTTTACTGTCCCATATCAAGCCCTGGGCGATGAAAGCATAAAAAAATGGTTTCTTTCAGATACAACAAAAGAGAAAAAGGAATTAAAAGCACTTAAAATTAGCGAAAAACTAAAGATTGACGGGAAATTAAAAGAAATTCACTGGGAAAAAGCCCCGGTGGCGACTGATTTTAAAACCTACAGCCCCTCAATAGGAGATTCAACAAAATACACAACTCGTGTAAGGACGCTCTACTCAGATGATGCGATTTATTTTGCTGCTGTTATGTGCGACGATCGCGACAGCATCCTTACTGGGCTCAGCAAAAGAGATGACCATAATGTAAACGCCGACAAATTCTGGATCACATTAAATCCATACAACGATGGGAATAATATTTTTAAATTTGAAGTAACAGCAGCCAATGTTCAGAATGATATAAAAATTTCTCCCAGAAACCACGACCGAAGCTGGGATGCAGTATGGAAGAGTGCTGTATCAATAACCGACTCAGCCTGGATTGTCGAAATTAAAATTCCATACGATGCCATTCGATTCCCAAAAAGCAATGAGCAAACATGGGGCATTAATTTCTGGAGATCGGTAAGAAGAAAGAGAGAAATATCAGCATGGAATTTTGTGGACCGGACAAAAGATAACCATGGAAGCCAGTATGGAGAATTAACAAACATAAGAAATATAGAACCTCCTTTCAGGCTTTCCTTGTTCCCTTATGTTTCAGGCTATGTTTTTCCGGATAAAAGTGGAACAGATTATTCTTATTCTGCCGGTATGGATTTGAAATACGGAATTAATGAAAGCTACACACTTGATATGATCTTGATCCCTGATTTCGGTCAGAAAAAATCCGATAATACAGTGCTGAACCTATCACCTTATGAAGTAAAATACAGTGAAAAACGGCCATTTTTCACAGAAGGCACAGAATTATTCAATAAAGCAGGATTGTTTTATTCACGAAGAGTCGGAGGGGAACCATCAGGATATTATGATATTTATGATCAATTGAATGATAATGATGAAATCGTTGAAAACCCAAAAGAGGCAAATCTAATCAATGCTACTAAGATTTCCGGAAGAAATCCAAACGGACTGGGGCTGGGAATATTTAATGCGATCACAGGAAAAACATATGCTACAATAGAAAGAGAATCAGGCGAAAAAGACAAATACCTTACCGAACCTTTTACAAACTACAATATGTTGGTGGCGGATAAAACTTTCGGACAAAACTCATATCTGAATATTATTAATACCAATTATTACCAGCCTAATACAAAAAAGACAGAAGATGTAATTGGTTCTGCTTTTAAATTTTCTGATCCACGAAACATTGCAGCTATATGGGGTAGCGCTGCTTACAGTATGCAGAGAGATTCTGCAAACGGATCTTTTACAACGGGCCAGAAGATAGATGCCCGGATTGGAAAGGTAAGCGGAGATTTCCAGTTTAATTACCGGTTCAGAATGCTCACTGATAAGTATACGCACAATGCCATGGGTTATCTGAGAAGAAATAATGAATTAAAACACCGCCTGACTTTTAAGTACGGAGAGTATGAGCCATCAAAATATTTTCAGAACTGGCGGGTTAGAACAAGTTTAAACTATAATAAGCTTTATAATCCTGATAAATTTACTGATTTTGATATTGTGCTGAGTGCACACGCAACCTTAAAAAACTACTTATCTGTTGGGTCATGGTCTAAATTCAGACCTGTTAAAATGGACGATTATTTCGAACCAAGAGTAGAAGGCCGAGTTTTTAAAAGACCCAGGATGTTTTATACAAATTTTTGGTTTTCTACTGACTATAGAAAGCCCATTGCCCTCGACGGCAAACTTGGTGGCTTTGAAGGAAACGGCTCTGGCTACTTTTTTGAAATTGGACCAAGATTTCGCGTAAACAATAAGCTCCAGTTTCAATACAAATTCGAATACAGAAATGATATAAACGAAAAAGGCTATGTAACCAATTATTACCCTGAAAATGACACGATTATTTTTGGAAAAAGAAATAAAATTACTTATACCAATACTTTGGGCGGATCCTATGTTTTTAACAACAAGTCATGGTTAACTCTAAACATAAGGCATTATTGGGCACAGGTGGATTATAACAAATTCTACACACTAAGAGAGAAAGGAACCCTGGCAGATTATCCCGGGTATAATGAGAATGAAGATATTAATTTTAACACTTTTAATATTGACCTTACTTATTCCTGGAATTTTGCCCCGGGAAGCTTCCTGACTGTTGTATACAAAAACAATATTTATGAACAGGAATCAATAACACAAGATAATTTCTATAACTTTTTCAATAATTTTAAAAATACTATCAACTCTGACGAGGTAGAAAACAGTTTCTCTATAAAAATATCTTACTACCTCGACTATAAATATCTGCTCAATCAATCAGGCTAGATTAATTATTGAGAAAATATTTCCTATTTTTGGGGTGAAATAAAAACTGCTAAGGCTATAATAATAATGAAACTAGCTGGATATCCTAAAAATCATAATATGTTATTGTTACCTTTAAAAAGAACAGGTTTAACAATACTAATATTCTTAATTTTCCAGGTTACGAACAATATATACGGATATTCAGGAAAAGGCCAAGAAGATCATCCAAAGAAACAGGTTAAAGCCATCAAAATTAAAAGTAAAATAAAAATTGATGGACAACTTACAGAAACAGCCTGGGAAAAAGCACCCACAGCTACAAATTTCATCACTTACTCCCCTTCAATGGGTAAAAATTCCGATTATACCACAAAAGTAAAAACAGTCTATAATGATAAAGCAATTTATTTTGGAGCATTCCTTAAAGACAAACCTGATAGCATAATTGCCGGCTTAAGCAAAAGAGATGAACAAAATGTGAATGCAGACAGGTTCTGGGTTACTTTAAATCCTTTTAATGATGGTAAAAACATATTTAAATTTATTGTTACTGCAGCCAATGTGCAAAGCGATGTGAAAATCTCTCCTGCAAATGAAAATGAAGGGTATGGAGAGCCGGGGGATGCGGCATGGGATGTGGTATGGAAAAGTAGCGTGAGCATTGTTGACTCCGGATGGGTTGTAGAGATGGAAATACCCTATGATGCAATTCGCTTCCCTAAAAAAGAAGTTCAGAAGTGGGGGATAAATTTCTGGCGCACTGTTAGAAGAGAAAGAAAAATCTCAAGTTGGGACTTTGTTGACAGAACAATGGAAAATGAAGGAACTCAATATGGTGAACTGGTGAATCTTTATGATATAGAACCCCCTCTCCGTTTGTCACTATACCCTTATGTTTCAGGATATATTTTTCCTCACAATGGAAACCTGGACTACGAATATTCTGCCGGAATGGATCTAAAATACGGAATTAATGAAAGTTTTACACTGGATATGATATTAATCCCGGATTTCGGGCAGAAAAAATCTGATGAAACGGTATTGAATTTATCACCTTATGAAATTAAGTACGACGAAAAACGTCAATTTTTTACTGAAGGAACAGAACTTTTTAACAAGGCAGGTCTTTTTTATTCAAGACGAATTGGTGATGAGCCCTCCGAATATAATGAAGTTCAGAAAAAAGTAGAAGATGGAGAAAAAATAACCGATAACCCGGATGAAGCCACCCTGATCAATGCCACAAAGATTTCGGGGAGAACACCCAAAGGGCTGGGACTTGGTTTTTTTAATGCCACAACAGCCAATACTCATGCCACTGTAGAAGATACACTTAGAAACACAAGAAAAATTCTTACTCAACCCTGGACAAACTATAATCTAATGGTTATAGATAAGAATTTTGGGAGGCATTCTTATGCAAACTTCATCAATACAAACTATTTACAACCATCCACAGGTCAGCTTCAAAACGTGTTAGGTTCAGCCTATAAAATATCTGATAAGACAAACCAGTACGCTTTATGGGGTACTGCAGCTTACAGCATGCAAAAAGATACTACTGGCGGGAAACTAATCACAGGCCAGGCTGTAGATGCCAGTATTGGCAAAGTAAGCGGAAACTTTAAAGCTGGTTATAATCTTAAATTGTTAACGGATGAATATGACCACAATGCACTGGGATACCTGAGAAGAAATAATGAACTTACACATAATCTCAGCTTTGAGTATGGAAGTTATGAGCCTTCTGGTATTTTTCTTGACTGGAATACCGGAATTTCTTTTGAACATAACAGCCTGTATAATCCTAACAAATTTTCAGAATTCAATATAAAATGGAATTCTCGTATTACCTTTAAAAACCACCTGTACCTGGGGGCCGGCGCAGAATATAAACCCATTGAGCAGCACGACTATTTTGAACCCAGGGTCACCGGGAAAGTATTTGACAGGCCAGAATCATTCAGCTCCAATCTATGGATATCTTCAGACTACCGGAAACCTCTTGCCCTGGATATAAGAACAGGCTATAACAAAGAATTTGGAAACGGATATTTTTACTCTGTCAGCCCCAGAATAAGAATAGGAAACAAAACTTTAATTGTTTATGAATTCAGATACGACAAACAAATGAATGAAAGAGGTTATGTGACTCACTTTACACCCGATGGCAGTATAATATTCGGACGGAGAGACAACGATACCTATACCAACAGCATAAGCTCTTCATACATCTTTAACAATAAATCCTGGATAAGCCTTGATGCAAGACACTACTGGTCGCAAATTGATTATGACAAATACTATAAACTCCAGGAAAATGGCGACCTTAATCCAAATATATCATACAGTGAAAATGCAGATTTTAACTATAACGTTTTCACTGTGGATCTGATGTATTCATGGAATTTTGCACCGGGGAGCTTCCTGAAACTAGTGTGGAAAAACAATATATATGAAAGAGAAGATATCTCTGGTAATAATTTTTATAAGTTCTTTAACAACCTGGAAAACACATTGAATTCAAATAAAGCCCAAAATAGCTTTTCAGTAAAGATATCATACTACCTGGATTATAAGTATCTTTTCAATAAATCCAGGTAATTTTTCATTAATAAGTAACAAACTTTATTAATTTTACCCTTTCAGGTAAAAATAGAATTTATGATTAAAGCCAGACAAATAAATAAATCTTACGGTGATCTGCAGGTATTAAAAGGAATAGATTTTAAAATAGATAAAGGAGAAATTATCTCAATTGTTGGACCCAGTGGTGCAGGTAAAACGACGTTACTACAGATATTAGGGACTTTAAGCAGGCCAGATAACGGATCAATAGAATTTGACAAGTATCATCTGAATAAAATGAGGGACAAGCAACTGGCAGCTTTCCGAAACCGGCACATAGGTTTTGTATTCCAATTTCACCACCTATTACCCGAATTTTCAGCACTTGAAAATGTTTGTATTCCGGCTTTTATTGCAGGTATGAACAAAAAAGAAGCGGAAAATAAAGCAACAGAAATACTGCAATTTCTTAAACTTACAGATCGCTTAAACCACAAACCTAACGAATTGTCAGGAGGTGAACAGCAAAGAGTTGCCGTAGCAAGGGCGCTGATAAATGATCCTTCAGTCATACTGGCAGATGAACCTTCGGGGAACCTCGATACCAAAAATAAGGAAGAACTGCATAACTTATTCTTTTCTTTAAGAGACAAATACAACCCTTCTATTATTATTGTCACCCATGATCACCAGCTGGCTGATATGGCAGATAAAAAAATGACTTTAAGAGACGGGGCCTTTATAAACTAAAATCCGGTAAGTTTTAAGATTATAATTCATTAATGGATAATAAGGAAATAAAAGAATTTCTTGATGAAAAATACGATCAATATAATTGTAAGAAATTCATACAATCTGACCCTATTCAAATTCCAAAACAATTTGAAGATCCAAAAGATATTGAAATAGCAGGATTTCTCTCAGCTACTATTGCCTGGGGTCAACGCCGCACCATCATAACAAATATGAATCGCCTGCTGAATAAAATGAACAATACTCCTTACGAGTTTATTACAGAAGCTGATGATGATGACCTGATAGAATTTAGTGATTTCAAACACCGCACATTCAACGGAGAAGACTGCATCTTTTTTCTAAAGTCTCTGCAGAATATTTATAAAAACCATGGAGGATTAGGATCGCTATTCCAAAACAGCTATAAAAAGAAAAAAGATATTCCAGCAGTACTAAAGGAATTTAGGAACATTTTCTTTGAGATACCCCACCCTGCCAGAACTCAAAAACATGTCGCCGACATATCTAAAAAATCTTCAGCAAAACGACTTAACATGTTTTTGCGTTGGATGGTACGAAGAGACTCAAAAGAAATCGATTTTGGAATCTGGGACAAAATTGCAACAGAAGATTTGTTTATACCTCTCGACATCCATAGTGGAAATGTAGCTCGAAAATTGGGTCTTTTAAAACGAAAACAAAATGACTGGCATGCAGTAGAAGAGCTTACAGGTAAACTCAGGAAGTTTGATCCGCACGATCCTGTAAAATATGACTTTGCCCTGTTCGGATTAGGAGTATTTGAAAATTTTTGATTGTCATATCCTCATTTAATCAAATGAAAAAAGCCGCTGCATTAAAACAGCGACTTACCATTTTCCCTTAAAAACCAGTAAATTACTCAAAACTATAATGATTGTTTTCTTCCACAGCGTCAGGAATCTTAGGTGCTCCGATTTCTATTTTTTCAATCTTCTTATTTCTTTTTAAATTAAGAGAATATTTCGAATTCCCCTCTTTCCATACAGAGGCATCTTTGCGAATAACTTTCTTTGAACCATCTTTATATTGAATTGTCAATTGAAGCGGAATAGGCACATTTCCAAGTTTTTTTATATCTACTTCTACCGAGCTGTTTGTAACAGATACTTCCCCAATAGCTAAATCCGGATACCCGAATTCGAAAAACCAGGGTTCCCAGTACCAGGACAAATCCTTTCCCAATACATCTTCAAAAGTATAAAAAAAGTCATAAGGAGTTGGATGTTTCTTCTTCCAGCGATCAATATAAATTTTAATAATTTCATGAAATTTATCGTGTCCGATCATATCGCGGAGAAAATAAAAAGCATTGGCCGGACGTACGTAGGCATGCAATCTGTACGAACTGTAATCGCTTAACATATAGCTTTTTACCATCAATGGCACTTCTTTCATATTCCCTGCCCTGCGTTTAAAATCCATCGTAATCGACCTGAATGGATCAAAATTAGGATTATCTGCAAGGTATCCCTCTACATCACGAGGCAAAAACGATATCAAGCCTTCATCCATGAAAGCATAATAAGATTCATTCGTCATAACATAAAAGGGAAAATAATTATGACCAATTTCATGCGCAGTTAAATGCACAGTATTTATATAATCAGGAGTATCACCGTCATTAATAATCATTGGGTATTCCATTCCTCCACTGCCATTAAAAACTGTCATTTCAGGATAAGGGAAAGAAACCCTCATAACAGAATCGGATAACAGATCTATTGTTTCCTTAGCTACTTCAGCAACCTTTTTAAAAGATTCCGAACTTTTTTTATAAACTGAACTAACAAATGTTCTTCGTCCTGTATTCTGATCAACTTCAACACTTGTAGCATCCCAGATATAATGCTTACTCACAGCAAAAGCAAAGTCAGGTACACCTTTAGCTTTAAATTGCCATTTGTTATTTCCCTTCAATACTTTATTGTTATCTATATCCTTTTCAGTTACTACTGGAATGATTTCCTCAGTATTATGGGCTTGTTTATAACGTTTTAAAACACCTGACTGATAATGCTTTTCAGGTTTCTGCAAGGTTCCGGTTGCCCAAACCATATATTCTTTGGGAACAGTTATGGTAACATCGTAATCACAAAAATCATTATAAAATTCAGCAGATCCGGTAAAAGGATGCGTATCCCATCCGGAAATATCATCATATACAGAAATCTGAGGATACCAGTACCCGACAAACCAACTGTTCTTCTCATATTGCCCCATACGGATGGTCACATTGGTTGGTAATTGAACAGTCCACTCCAGGTATATTTTCACCTTTCCCCCTGTCTTAACAGATTCTTTAAGAAAAAGATACCTTACTGTTCCGTTACGCTTATCCATGCGCATATCCTGACTTTTCTCCACATCTGTTCCATTTACAGAAACAGAATTAATCTGCACACCATCGTGCAAATCTTCTGAAGGCAATCCAAAATCTCTCTCTGCTCCTTTTTTAAAAATATTCATATAAACCCGGAGGGGTATTAAGCTTAAATCATCCGGACTGTTATTGGTATAGACTATAGTTTCCTTCCCTTCTAAAAGCCCGGTTTCCGGGTTAAAATCTGCCTCGATTGTATATTGGGAATGATTCTGAAAATAGTTTTCCCCGGGTTTACCTGTAAAAGAACGAGTATTATTCTTATAAGCCTTTTGAACTTCATGTGGAATAAATACTTGTTTCTTTTGACCCTGTAATGAAAAAAACACTAAAAATAATACAACTACTACAACTACTTTTTTCATGGCTATAATCATTTTAAATAGACAAATTTAGGACATTTCTAAATAATAAAAGTTTAAAAACAAACCTATCTGCATGGAAACGTTCATGTTAATATTATTCCAAAATTTCGAGCATAAAAATAAAGAAATATTTCCCTGCTCGAAAAATGAAAGAATATGCCAGAAAAATAAAATTAATTCTTCTTATAAATGTTTCACGTTCTTTTTTTGCGTACTTTTGCGGATCAATTTTTTAAAAATATATCATGCTGACATTTAACACATTGGGGTTATCGCCCAATTTAATAAAGGGAATTGAAGAGCTGGGATTTGAAAAACCTACACCGATACAGGAAAAAATAATTCCAATTGTTTTTGATAAAGAAAATGACCTGGTAGGTCTCGCACAGACAGGAACAGGTAAAACGGCTGCTTTCGGACTTCCGTTAATAGATAAGATTGAGATTACGAACAGGTCTGTTCAGGTATTAATATTGGCACCAACCCGCGAATTATGTATTCAACTTACAAAAGACCTGCAAAATTATTCAAAATATAAAAAAGGTTTACGGGTGGTTTCTGTATATGGCGGCGCTAATGCAGACACACAAATTAAAGAACTAAAAAAAGGTGCACACATTATTGCAGCTACACCAGGCAGAATGCTGGATTTAATAAAAAGAAAAGCTGCAAAAATAAACGACATAAAAACCGTTGTGCTGGATGAAGCTGATGAAATGCTGAATATGGGTTTCCGCGAAGAGTTGGATGAAATTTTAATGGAAACTCCAAAAAATAAGCGAACCCTCCTTTTTTCAGCCACAATGCCCAGGGAAGTTGCCCGTATAGCAAACAAATATATGAATGACCCGGTGAATATAACCATTGGTAAACAAAATGCAGGTGCAGAAAACATAAGGCATATTTATTACCAGGTGCATGCAAAAGACAGATATATCGCACTTAAAAGAATAGCAGATTTTAATCCTGATATATACGGGCTTGTCTTTTGCCGGACAAGGAGAGAAACCAAGGAAGTAGCAGACAAACTCATAAAAGATGGGTATAATGCCGATGCTATTCATGGTGACTTATCACAGGCACAAAGAGACCATGTAATGAAACGATTCAGGGAAAGATCATTACAAATGCTTGTAGCAACTGATGTGGCAGCAAGAGGAATTGACGTAAACGATATTTCACATGTAATAAATTATAATTTACCCGACGAGCTGGAAGTTTATACCCATAGAACAGGAAGAACAGGCCGTGCGGAAAAATCAGGAACTGCTATTTCTATTGTCAATTACAGAGAAAAAAATAAAATTCCTGCCATTGAAAAAATCATCGATAAAAAATGTGAAAGAATGCCAATTCCATCAGGAGATGAAATTTGCAGCAAACAATTATTCAACCTGATTGATAAAATGGAAAATGCCAAAGTAGATGAAAAGCAGATTGCTCCATTCATGGAAACTGTTAACAAAAAACTGGAATGGCTCAGCAAAGAGGAAATTATTAAACACTTTGTATCATTGGAATTTAATCGTTTTCTTGAGTATTACAAGGATGCCCCAAATCTCAATAAAAAGGCAGAAAAGAAAGACAATCAAAATAAAAAAGATAAAGGAAGCAGCAGAAAAGCAAAACAAAACGGAAATTACACACGCTTTTTTCTTAACATGGGTAAAAAAGATGCCCTGGTTCCACAAAAAATTATTGGACTGATAAACGATTATACCAAAGACAGGGGAATAAATATAGGTGAAATAGACATTAAACACAGCTTCTCTTTCTTCGAGGTAGGAGAAAAATATGCTTCTAAAGTCAAAAATTCAATGCAAGACAAAAAATTTAAAGGACGTACAATAAAATTAGAAGTAGCAGAAAAAAGAGAAAAAAAAGGGAAAAAAAATTCAAGAAAAACTAAGAAACCGTTTTGATTTTTTTTACTTCAATAAAATGGTTTTGTGTGATTCCTAGCCTCGTCCTTTAGGGCGGGGTGTTTTAAATGCCTGCCCCGACTATGATTTCTATAAATTTTGTAAATTAAAATACAAAATTTATAGAAATCGGATGAGTATCAGGCTTAACCTAAACCCCGCCCTAAAGGACGAGGCCAGGAAAATAAAACCTTCTAAATTTGGTTATGTAAAATTTTTAAATAAAATCAAAACAGTTTTTAAGAAATAATCAATACTTCTGCCTTCCAAAAAATAAAATAATTAATTACAACTTAACCTGAATTATTCAGATTAATTTTTACAGAATATTCTGTGTTTTTTATTTTGTTAAATATATTTTCATGAAATTTGGAGGAAATTCTTTTGTGAAGGTTTATCAATCTATAAAACATATAAACTATGAGAAAAGCATCAAGGATTCGGGGAAAGCTTAAAGGTTTTTTCTTCTTATTAAGACTTGACCTGTTAACTCCATCAAAAATACTTGCCTTTTTCGCCCATATTGCTGATTTATCAAAATGGATATCAAAACACAAAAAATGCGGGTATTGTGATTTTTACACCTACCGATTCAATTATTCAAAAAGAGAAAATTTGTATGAGCATATTATCACCAGCCAGGGACTTGATACAAATATAGACTATTTTGAATTTGGGGTAGCCAAAGGACTTTCATTCAGATGGTGGATAAACAGGATAAAAAACAAACAAGCCAGTTTTTATGGTTTTGACACATTTACAGGTCTGCCCGAGAACTGGGGACCTTTCAGGAAAGGAGAAATGAACAATAATAATGAACCACCTAAAATTGATGATAGCAGACATCAATTCTTCCAGGGATTGTTTCAACAAACATTGCCACCGTTTTTAAAAGACTACATACCCGGGAACAGAAAAGTAATTCACATGGATGCTGACTTATATTCAGCAACATTGTATGTACTTACGTCAATCAGTCCTTTTCTTCGCCCGGGAGACATAATTTTCTTTGATGAATTCAACGTTCCAATGCATGAATTTAAAGCTTTTAAAGACTGGAGCAGCTCATATTATATCAATTACAAAGTGTTAGGAGCTATTAATAATTTCTACCAGTTAGCAATAATGATTGAATAATGTTGGATTGATTTATAAGCAACTGATTATAATGGAAAAAATTATTTTATAAAAGTGGCAAACGATTATTTCCAATTTAAACAATTCACTGTCTATCAAAATAAATGTGCCATGAAAGTAGGCACCGATGGAGTATTGTTGGGTGCATGGGTAAACACCGATCACGCCGGAAGAATTCTGGATATAGGTACCGGAACAGGACTTATAGCACTCATGATGGCTCAAAAATCAGTGGCTTTAGTTGATGCGGTTGAGACGGATGAATCTGCCTATCTCCAGGCACTTGAAAATATAAAAGCCAGTTCGTGGAAGGAAAGGATTAATGTATATAAAGAAAGCTTTCAAAACTTTGCAGAGAAAACAACAAAACAATACGACATAATTGTATCAAATCCCCCTTTTTTCAGCAAATCCCTCAAGCCAGGAAACCAACAAAGACATTATGCAAGACATGACACAAACCTCCCTTTAGCAATATTAGCAGAAAAAGCTTCAGGGATACTCAAAAAATCAGGGTGCCTGAATCTCATTTTACCTTTTCCTTTCAAGGATGAAATAATAAAAATATTTGAAACCAACGGATTGTTCCTGGTAAGAAAACAACTAATCAGACCTAAACCTAACAAGCAAGCTAAAAGGATTCTCCTTGAATTCAGCAAGATAAAAAAACCGCTTATCAATGAAAAGGATATAACCATAGAAAAAGATAAGCGGCATGATTACACAAAAGAATATAGCGAACTCACAAAGGAATTCTATTTGAATTTTTAATCTTCCAGTTCCTCCTCGTCCTCTCTGAAAGATATTCCATATTCAGCCAGTTCTTCCATTACTGGTTTATAAATGCTTTTCTTCAAAGGTCTGTGAACTCCTGTTTCATCAATTTTCCCCTGGAGCAATAATTTAGTGGCTATGGCAACAGGTACACCAACAGTAATTGACATTGCAGTATGTACTGTATCCTGCCCCTTGAAAATAAGGGTGGACTTAATGCGTTTTCGCTTTTCATCCTTCTCATAGTCAAACATGTGCTGCATGACAATCATATCTTTATCTTCAGGATCTAACTGCCATTTTGGTTCAATTAGCTTTTGAAGTATTTGAGCAGGAGTAGCATCGGCTATTTCTACCTTTGTGTCCTTAAAAATACCAAGCCATTCCAGCTTATGCATTATTTCTCCATTACGATCGAGATCAAGATAATCACATAATTTATCTTCAACAGATACACCTTTTTGATATGGAAGATAACTATCAACAAATTCACGATATGTTAAATTTTCAGAATCCAAGACTTTATAAGTATCTTCAGTCATTCCCAGTTGTACAAAAACATCCCAGGCTTCTGAATAACCTGGTCGCCGCATAGTACCCCGAAACATTGTCTCCAGACCCTCAAGCCCGTAAGTATCAATATATTTCAACGAATCGCGATTGGGGTATATCTCAAAATCGCCAACCTCAGGCAAAGTCACTTTTTCTGCCCGACTAAATAGTTTATGATAAGGGATATATTTTATTTTTCCATTATGCAAAAACTGAGAAACACCCTGTCCGGCAACAACCACATTTCTCGGGTTCCATGTAAATTTATACCCCCATGGGTTGTTATCGTACTCAGGAGCAACAAGTCCACCAGTAGAAGATTCAAAAGCTTTTAGTACACCACCATTTTCACGTATTTTATCAATTACCTGCATGGCAGACATATGGTCGATTCCCGGGTCCACACCCATCTCGTTGAGTAACAAAACGTTCTTGGTTATTGCATCCTCATCAAGTTCAGCAATATCATCTGAAACATAGGATGCTGTAACCATGTGTTTTCCATAATCAACACAATCTTTTGCTACCCAGTAATGCATTCGGGCTGGTAACATAGAAATTACCACATCTGACTCACTTATTAATTCTGCACGTTGTTTTTCGCTGTACACATCAAATTGCACAGCTTCCCCGTTGTCATGATTGTCAATTTTTTTATGAGCCAGCTCTTTTGATATGTCTCCTAATATTACTTTCCAGTTATTGGCCTCACTATTATCAAGTAAATATTTGATTAAACTCGAGGAAGAAAGACCGGCTCCCAGGACAAGTATTTTTCTCATAAAGTTGCTATTTTTATGTTAAAATTCGTCAAATGTAAAATTATTTTATTTCAATACACAAAGAATTTTAATCATTTAATTCCTTTAACTTTTATTAATAATTCAGGCCATAGAAAGCCAATCTAAATCTTCTATTATTCACATTTTTTTATTTAATTTGATAAAAAACTTGAAATATGTTTCGAACGTCACTTATTGTAATCTTATTCTTTTTTATTTATCAGGCAGGTTACAGTCAATACCGAACAAACGACACAATCAAAATTGACCAGGTTGTTGTAACAGGAAACCGTGTACAGGTGGCCAAGAAAAATGTACCTTTAACTGTTTCGGTGATTGATAATAAGGAGCTGGAGCAAAGCCAGGAATCAAAGGTATTACCTCTAATTAGTAAAAAGGTACCTGGTGTTTTTGTTACAGAAAGGGGGATCACTGGTTTTGGTGTTTCACAGGGTTCTGCAGGAAACATAAATATGAGAGGTGTTGGTGGATTTCCAAACACCCAGGTATTGATGCTGATAGATGGTCACCCTCAATTTATGGGTATTTTCGGTCACCCTTTGCCCGATGCTTATGTTACTTCTGATGTAAAAAAAGTAGAAGTCATACGTGGTCCGTCTTCGCTCCTATATGGCTCCAATGCAATGGGTGGAGTAATTAACCTGATTACCAAAAAGCAGGAAAAGGATGGTTTCAGAGGAAATGCAAGGGCCATGCTGGGGTCTTATAATACGCAAAAATACATGGCTAACGGGGGATTCAAAAAAAACAAATTCAGAGTTTTCGCTTCAGTTAATCATGACCGAACCAATGGGCACAGGGACAGTTCAGATTTCAACATTACAAATGGGTATTTAAAAACAAGTTATGAAATAAATAAACATTTAAAAATTAGAGCAGACGCCAGCCTTGCGGGTTTCGAGTCACAGGATCCGGGAATTATAGGGAACCCAACGGGAAATCTAATTGATATTACAAGAGGAAGAGCCTCTTTTACTGTTGATAACCAATTTTCCAATATGGAGGGAGCCCTGAAGTTTTATCACAATTATGGAGAACATAACATTTCAGACGGATTCCATTCAACTGATAATCTTACAGGAATCATGCTCCATGAAACTTTTCGCCTTATACCAAACAACATGATAACCCTCGGGGGAGAGTATAAAAACTATGGTGGTTTTGCAGAAAATCTGAATGCGGATATTGTTTTCGCAGATAAAGAAATATCAGAATTAGCAGGTTATCTTCTTGTTCAACAGACTTTATTTAATAAGCTTATACTGAATTCAGGCTTAAGAATTGAAAACAACAGCCTTTACGGAACTGAATTTGTTCCACAGGTAGGTTTTTCATATCATCCCCGGAGAACATCCACAATAAAAGGGTCCGTTGCTAAAGGCTTTAGAAGTCCGACCATGAGGGAATTATACATGTTCCTTCCTTCAAATCCCGATCTTAATCCCGAAAGAATGTGGAATTATGAACTGGGAATTTTGCAGGATTTATTCAACAAAAAACTGCATGTTGAATTAACCGGGTTTTATATTGAAGGTGATAATTTAATAAAGGTGACAGGACAATATCCAAATTTAATTAATAAAAATACAGGTAGTTTCGGGAATTACGGAATTGAATCGCTTTTAAACTGGCAGGTTACCGAAAACATTGAATATAATGCCAACTACACATATATTCATACTGATGCTAAAAGAATAGCAACACCAGAACATCAGCTTAATATGAGTGTGAGTTATAATACATCAAAATTCAGGTTCAACGTGAATGCAGAATATATAAATAATCTTTACACAATTACAGATAATTATGCACAATATGGCCTCTCTGAACCACAAAAAGAAAGTTACATGGTTATTGATTCAAAAATATCCTATCTTTATTCTAAAAATATGGATGTTTTTTTAACAGGCAAAAACCTGACAGGTACGAACTATCAGATAAGCTACGGGTACCCCATGCCCAAACAAATATTAATGGGAGGCGTGAATATTCATTTTTAAAAACTATCAATCATGAGGAAACATCGCTTCATATTTTTACTGCTCTCTATCCTTTTCTTTTCAGGGATACAAGCCACATCTATCCCAATTTACAGCCAGCCTGTTATTATAGACACAGACTGTGCTCCGGATGATCTGAGAGCCCTTAGCCTGCTACTAGCCTCTGATGAGTTTGATATACTTGCCATTACATCAGAAGACGGAACCATAGAACCTGAAAAAGGATATGACAAAATCAATGGTTTGTTGCGGGACTTTGGACATGAAGGAATTCCTACTGCCCGTGGAATTGTCAATAAAAATGAGTATCCTGAATGGAAAAGTTTTGCTGAAAAAATAGAATGGGGCAAAGAATATTCAAGCAGCGAATCAGAAGATATCAAAGAATTACTGGTAAAATTAATTGAAAAAGAAAATGATCCTGTTTCAATTATTTGTATGGGACCCCTGACAAATATTGCCAATGCTATTTTAATGAAACCGGAAATAAAAGATGAGATCGGTGAAATTATTTGGTTTGATATGTTTAAACCTGAAAACAAATGGTCGAATTACAGCATGGATAAGCTCTCAGCTGATTATATTCTGAAGACAAGAATTCCCCTTTTCAGAGTTATAGAAGGCGACGAACCAATTTCATTTGACCGGAAATTCCTGGAAAAAATAGGCAAAATTACTTCTGCGTACGCACAAAAAATTTATAAAACGCATTCAACAAAAGCTGTTCTTGAACGAATAAAAAATAACCACCTGAAGTTATGGGACGATTTAAGCGCTATGTTTCTTTTAAACCCGGAGCTTTTTCACATTGACAACACCAATCCGGATACAGTCGGCAACCTTGTAAGAGCAAAAGACCCGGAGCTGCTAAAGTCAGAAATACTGTCGCATCTTAAACTGTCTGCCGCTGCAGAAAATGTTACTTTAAAAGAATTCCCCACAGACACTTCATTTTATAAAAAAGATGTTAGGGAGATAGCAACCGCTGCCATAAAAAAGCATGGAATTAAAGAATGGAGAGCCTCGGTACTTACCAATGAAATTCATCAGCACCTGGGAATTTACTCCATCATAGGCTCCAAAATGGGAGTCCGTGCACTGGAATATTTTCATGCGCATCCGGGACAACTGGATATAAGTTCTCAGGCAGGTTCACAACCACCACTTAGCTGCCTTAATGATGGATTACAAACAGCAAGTGGATCAACTTTTGGAATGGGTTTGATTAACACCACCAATAAAGAAAAATACCCGGGAGCTACCATTGAATATAAGAATCAAACAATTAACATAAGACTAAAATCCATTTATTACAGTAAAATTCAGGGGGATATTCAACTTGCGAAGCAGGCTGGAGATATAGAATCACCTGAATACTGGAAAGTAATTCGAAAAAAAGCCCTCACTTACTGGAAAGAATGGGACCGAAAAGAGATCTTTATTATTGATTCATTGGTTGAATAAAGTTTATTCTTCCTTCTTATCTTTATTTTTGTCAATATTCACAGGTTTAAAATCCAATGAAACCGAATTGACACAATGGCGCACATTCTTTGGCGTAAACCCCTCTCCTGTGAAAACATGCCCGAGATGTGCACCACATTGAGCACATATAATTTCAGTTCTGAATCCATCTTTATCGGGTACCCGTTTCACCGCCCCTTCAATCTCATCATCAAAACTAGGCCATCCACAATGTGCATTAAATTTGTCATCAGACTTAAATAATTCTGCTCCGCAGCGTTTACATGTATAAACACCCTCATCATTATGATTATAATATTCCCCGGAGAAAGGACGCTCTGTTCCTTTGTGTATAATCACTCTTTTTTCTTCTTCTGTAAGTTTGTTATATTTCATAGTATCCGTTTGAGTATAACCGGTTTGAATGAAAAAAAATGCAACAATAAATAAAACAAGCCTTTTCATAAATAACTGTTTTAATTGTAAACAAATGGATACAAAGAAAGTTTAAGTTAATCTGACAGATGGTAATTGAAAATTATTTCATTCCAATATACCTTTTAATCTCATTCAGTTTGTTGAGGGCCTCCACAGGAGTAAGGTTATTGATATCAATATTTTTTATTTGGTCACGAATTTGTTTAAGAACAGGATCCTCAAGCTGAAAAATGGTCGTTTGAAAACCTTCCCTGTGATCTGCTATTTCACCCACCGGCTTGGAAACCGAACCTTTTTCGTCAGAATTCTCAAGATCCTTAAGAATTTCATTGGCACGAGCTACAACACTTTTGGGCATGCCAGCCATCTGGGCTACATGAATTCCAAAGCTGTGTTCACTTCCACCTCTTTCCAGTTTCCTTATAAAAATTACATTATCCTTTGTCTCCTTAACCGAAATATTAAAATTTTTCACCCGGTTAAAAGATTTCTCCATTTCATTCAACTCGTGATAGTGAGTAGCAAATAAAGTCTTTGCCTTTGCTTTAGGGTTTTCATGAATGTATTCAACCATTGCCCAGGCAATAGAAATCCCGTCATAAGTACTTGTACCCCGGCCAATTTCATCCAATAAAATTAAGCTTCGTGAGGAAAGATTATTCAGAATGCTTGCTGCCTCATGCATCTCGACCATAAATGTTGATTCGCCTACAGAAATATTATCTGAGGCCCCTACCCTTGTAAAAATTTTGTCGACCAAACCAATTTTTGCAGCTTGTGCAGGAACAAAAGAACCAATCTGGGCAAGCAAAACAATTAAGGCTGTTTGCCTCAAAAGAGCTGATTTACCTGCCATGTTAGGGCCTGTAATAATCATAATTTGCTGCTCATCATTATCCAGGTAAACATCATTGGCTACGTATTCTTCATCCAGTGGAAGTTGTCTTTCAATTACAGGATGTCTGCCTTGTTTTATATCAATTATTTCCGTATCATTAATTTCAGGCTGACAATAATTATAATCCCTGGCCGATTTGGCGAAAGACAGCAGGCAATCCAGGCGGGCAATAAGATTGGCATTCAGCTGAATTGCGGAGATATAATCGGTTAAGGCAGTAACCAATTTACGAAATAACTCCGCTTCCAGTTCCAGTGACTTTTCCTCCGCACTGAGGATTTTAGATTCATACTCCTTAAGCTCCTCAGTAATATACCGTTCTGCACTCACTAATGTTTGCTTTCTTATCCAGTCCTCAGGAACCTTATCCTTATGCGTATTTCTAACTTCTATATAATATCCAAAAACATTGTTATAACTAATCTTCAGAGAAGGGATTCCTGTTCTTTCTATTTCTCTTTCTTTAAGCTGATTAAGATAATCTTTCCCTGAATAGGCAATCTCTCTCAGTTCATCAAGCTCCTTTGATACCCCTTTCGCAATTACATTCCCTTTATTAACCTGGTTTGGTGTTTCAGGCTGAATTTCATTCTCTATTTTATTGCGAATTGAATTGCAGGGGTTTAATTGTTCAGCTATCTTTTTAAGGGTTTCATTGCCTGACTGATCGCATGCTTTTTTAAGTGGTTCCAGTGCATAAAATGCATTTTTAAGCTGAAGAACCTCCCTGGGATTAATTCGCCCCACAGCAACTTTCGTAACAATCCGCTCGATATCTCCCATCTTCTGGATCTGTGTGTTCAACACATCTTCAAAATCCTCATTATTCAATATATAATTAACAACCTGATGTCTTTCTTCAATGGGTTCTTTTTCTTTAAGGGGCAAAGCAATCCATCGTTTTAGCAGCCTTCCCCCCATAGGAGAAATTGTTTTATCAACCACATCAACGAGGGTCATGGCGCCCTCATTCAAAGTATGAAAAAGTTCCAGGTTTCTTACTGTAAATTTATCAAGCCAGACATAATGTTCCTCCTCAATTCTTGAGAGGGAGGAGATATGCTTAATATTTTCATGTTGTGTTATCTCCAGGTATTGCAAAACAGACCCTGCAGCTATAATACCGTAGGTAAGGCCTTGCACTCCAAAACCTTTTAATGAGCTGGTTTTAAAATGTTCCAGCAACCTGTCTTTTGAATTTTCTTCTGTAAAGATCCAGTCATCAAGTTTATAAGTATAATATTTATCGCCAAAAGCACTGTTAAAGGTCTTTTCTTTACCTCTTTCATAGAGAACTTCTTTAGGCTGAAAACTATTCAGCAATTTGTCAATATACTCATAACTTCCCTCGGCAGTTAAAAACTCTCCGGTAGAAACATCAAGAAAGGCGACACCGGCAATATTTTTATCAAGATGAACCGAGGCTAAAAAATTATTCTCTTTGTGGTTTAACACGTTATCATCAAAGGAAACTCCGGGAGTAACCATTTCTGTAACACCCCGCTTTACAATCTTTTTGGCTTTTTTGGGGTCTTCAAGTTGTTCGCAGATAGCCACCCTTTGACCTGCCCGTACCAGTTTCGGAAGGTAAGTATCTATGGCATGATATGGGATTCCGGCCAGATCAACATAAGATGCTGAACCATTTGCTCTTTTGGTAAGTGTGATACCCAAAATTTCCGAGGCTTTCACAGCATCTTCTCCAAAAGTCTCGTAGAAATCACCCACCCGAAACAATAAAAGCGCATCCGGATGTTTGCGTTTAATCTGGTAATATTGCTTCATTAACGGCGTTTCTACTGCTTTTCCTTTGTCTTTTCCTGCCACGATTTTAATTCTTTTAAAAAAGATTAACCTAACAAAATTAAAATATTATAACAAGGGAATAGAATACTTTTCATTTTAAATATAACATACTTTTTAACAATCCTTCAACAGAAGCATAAAAGCTTTATTGAGAGTTTAATATTCTTTTATTCCTAAATAAAATTGATTAACTTTCCCAAAGAAATTTAAACCCTTAAAAACTCTATATTATGAAAAAAGTACTAATTCTCGGTGCAGGAATGGTTGTAAAGCCTATGGTAGATTATTTATTAGACCATCAAATTTTTGTAACAATTGCATCAAGAACCAAATCTAAAGCAGACGAAATTTTAAACAACAGAGATAACGGGCAGACAGTGGCCTGGACAGTGGATAAAGAAGCTGAGCTTGACAAAATGATAGAGGAACATGACCTTGCAGTTAGTTTATTACCCTATGCCTACCATGCCATGGTGGCAAAAATGTGTATCAAACACAAGAAAAATATGGTTACTACCTCTTACGTTCAGCCTGAAATGTTTGCACTAAACGAGGAGGCTAAAAAAGCAGGAATTGTAATCCTGAATGAGATAGGAGTAGATCCGGGGATTGATCATATGTCAGCACAAAAAATTATTGACGAAGTACATGAAAAAGGTGGAAAGATTGAAGAATTCTATTCCATTACAGGAGCCCTTGCAGCGCCGGAAGCAGCAGACAATCCTCTGAAGTATAAATTTTCATGGAGTCCAAAAGGAGTTGTAAAAGCGGGCAACAATGCTGCAAGATATCTTCAGAAAGCAAAAGAAGTAAATATTCCCTCAAAAGACCTTTTCAAATCTACCTTTTTTACTAATTTCCCGAATGTTGGTGAATTGGAGGTCTATCCCAACCGCGATTCCATCAACTACATCGATATCTATAAAATTCCTGAAGCAAAAACCATGTTCCGGGGTACGTTCAGATACAGGGGATGGTGTGAAACTATTGATACAATGAAAGAGCTGAATCTGATCTCAGAAGAACCCATTGATTTAAAGGGTAAAACTTATGCAGACCTCATTGCTCATCAAATAAATGAAGATGACTCAAGTGACATAAAAAAGAAAACAGCAAATTATTTAAATATAAGCGAAGATGCTCATGCCCTGAAAGCATTAGAATGGTTAGGATTATTTGATGACAAACCTATGAACCGGGAAAAAGATTCACCTTTTGAAGTTACTTCCGATCTTATGATGGATAAAATGAAGCTTGAAGAAGAAGAAAGAGACATAGTAGCAATGCAGCATACATTCCTGGTAGACTTTGACAACAAAAAAGAAGTAATTAAATCAAGTATGTTGGCCTATGGAAGTCCAAGCACTGATACTTCTGTTGCAAGAACCGTTGCAATACCCGCAGCAATTGCAGTAAAACTTATTTTAGACGGGGAAATTGATCTCAAAGGTGTGTATCGTCCTGTCATACCGGAAATTTACAACCCGGTACTGGAAGAATTAGAAGAATATGACATTAAGCTGGAGGAAGAATATGGTTTACCAGAATCAGAAAATATTCAGCTTCCTAAAAGATAGATAATTAATGTTTCTCCCTGATTTTGGGTTTCATTCACAACAAACTCAATATCAGGGCTTTACTTTTTTCCTGTGAATTATTTTTTGCCAATTAAGAAACTATTCCTTATACCAACCGGCGTACATCAGATAATTATTGGCAATACGGTCTATCATTTCCCTGGTTTGTTCCGGGTCGACTGATTTAATACGCTTCGCAGGAACTCCCGCATAGATGCTCCCAGGCTCTACTTTGGTGCTATCAAGCACTAAAGCTCCTGCTGCTATAATTGAGTTTTCACCAATTACAGCATGATCCAAAATGGTTGCCCCCATTCCAATTAAAACATTATTTTCAAGCTTTGCTCCATGAACAGTAACGTTATGCCCTATAGAAACATTATCACCTATCTCTATTATTGATTTCTGATAAAGTGTATGTAAAACGGCACCATCCTGTATGTTTACCTTGTTTCCAATGCGTATGCTGTTCACATCACCGCGAACCACAGTATTAAACCAAAAACTGCAGTCGTCCCCTGCAACCACATCTCCAATAATTGTTGCATTATCGGCCAGGTAGCAATTTGAACCCAACTGCGGAGTGAACCCTCTCACCTTTTTTATTAATGCCATTGTTTAAAATTTTAAGATTCAAAATAAGCTTCATAGAATTTTTGAATACGTTCTTCAAACTTACTCAAATTTACAAACCTGCTTTCTCTTATATATTCTCGTCCATCAAAGAAAACAAGTATTGTGGGAACAGTAAAAACTGAATATTGTCCTGATATCTCAGGATATTTTTGTGTATCAGCATAAATAAGATCTATTTTTGGAAACTTATTCCTAATTAATTCCGCCACTTTAGGTCTTAAAACTTTACACACATTGCACTTTTCGTGCGAAAAATAAACCAGCGCTGCTTCTTCCTTATCTCCATAAAGTGCCTTATCTAGCTGATCTTTTGAAGTAATAATTTTATAATCCATTTTAAAATTGCCCTGTATTCAACATCACGAGTGTACAATCTTCAATCACCTCAATGCCCTTCTTTTCAGCAAGTGATTTTAATTCTTCATTCTCAGCACCCGGGTTCAGAATAATTCTTCTGGGTTTCAGGCTTATCATGTAATCATAATATTCCTGCTGATTTTTAGGATTCAGGTAAACTGTTATTGTATCCAGATTTTTTACCTGGGGTTTGCCTTCTTCAATTGAGATTCCTGCAATCTTCCCTTCTCTTATTCCAACAGGAACAACCTGATAGTCATATCGAATCAAACTTTTCACACAGGTATTTGAGAATCTTTTACGATTAGGACTTGCTCCCAGTACCATAACTTTCTTCATGATGATCCCTTTTAGTTAAAACAACTTATTTGAAATACAACCAAAATTAAGGTTTGTTTTTAATTTTAAAAATAAAAAATAAGAATAGAAAATAAAATCAAAACAGTCTCTGAAAATCTGTTAAAGCGACTCCAGCAAAACAACAGCATAAGCCGAAATCCCCTTTCCTTCGCCTATAGCTCCGAGTTTCTCTGTTGTTGTTGCTTTAATTGAAATTGAACGGGCATTGATTAATTCTTTCAGCAGTTTTTTCATTTCAGGGATAAATGGGGAAAGTTTTGGTTTCTGCAGACAGATTGTTGTATCAATATTGATCACCTGGAATTTATTCCTTCCAATAATTTTTAAAACCTCCACCAATAATCTGGTGCTGGAAATATCTTTATAGTCAGGATCCGTGTCCGGAAAATGAGTTCCAATATCTCCTTCACCTACAGCACCTAAAAGAGCATCGCATATAGCATGAATTAAAACATCTCCATCAGAATGAGCTACACAACCTTTTTCAAAAGGTATATTAATTCCACCCACAACCAAATCGTATCCATAATCAAGCTGATGAACATCATACCCAAATCCCACTCTCATACTCATAAATCAGATTATTGATTTCTTTGTTCTTTTTTAAGTGCTTCGAAGTCTAAAGCAAGTGTAAATCTCATAGTATTCCCCAATGGATGATTCTGATACCTTGGAATTACATAAGAAAAATCGGCTTCAAACACATTCAGTTTTAATCCTACACCAACTGTAAAATACTTTCGGTTTCCTTTGCTTTCATGTTCATTAAAATAGCCTGTCCGTATAGCAAATACTTTTTGGTACCAATATTCAAGCCCCAATGAATACTTAATTTCATGCATTTCCTCTTCAAAACCTCCTGGTGCATCATAAAAAGACTGAAATATACCTTGTGTAACTGATACATCAGGATCCATTCC
>CAYWSJ010000038.1:0-2443 GCA_964461045.1 uncultured Bacteroidales bacterium
TTTGTTTCTTTATCAATTGATGCAATTTGATCGGTTAACACTTGATCTTCAGCTCCAAGGCTTGATGTAAAAACTATTTTACCCTTGTAATTTTGAATGAAATAACTAAGAATTTCCTTGGATGAAGCTCCTTCCAACAAGGTATTCATTTCTTTCACTTTCTCTTGATTCGCCATATTCAATAAATTTTAAAATAAGTTAATATCGAATTATTTTTGTTGAAATGCGTGACAAAGATATATATATAAATTTTTTTTGCAAGAATATTCCTATAAAAGTTTCACTTTTAGCCATGCAAAATTTTTATTGCTAAAATAATACATTTATCAGTACTTGTAAACCAAATGCTTTCTAAATTAATTAATAAAACAGAATGAATATAAATTCTTTAAAGAGATTTGATTATATTTGCCATCTTTTAGATAAGTCTAAATAAATGTTTAACAATAAAAAATTATAGCCTAATGAAGCAATCAATATTACCTCCTCATGGGGGCTGCGGATTAGTTAACAGGATTATTCCTGAAATGGAACGTGAAAGAATTCAGAAAGAAGCTGAAAATTACCCAATTTATAACATTAGCAATGCCGATCTTTCTGTATTTTACAGAATGTCAGATGGTGCTCTGTCACCACTTGAGGGACCGATGGATTCAAAAGAGTTTAACCAGGTTCTTGATGAAGAAGTAATTGAGAGAAACGGGAATAAATATGCGTGGACAATACCCCTTGCTTTTCCGGTTGCCAAAGAAGAAGCTGAAAAATTGAACGTTGGTGAGACAGTTGCTGTAAAAAATGAGGATGGTGAACTTGTGGGAACAATGGAAATTACTGATATTTATCCTTTTGATAAATCAAAATACAATCAGTCTGTTTATGGAACCGATCGTAATGATCATCCGGGAGCCAGGATATTTAATGACGATCCCAGGGATTATCTGCTGGGAGGGAAAATATGGGCCTTTCCACAACCTAAAAATCCTTCTTTTGGGCAATATATGCTGAAACCATTAGAAACACGATCTTTATTCCAGAGAAGAGGATGGGAAAAGATCGTAGGTTTCCAAACACGTAATGCTTTGCATCGTGCACATGAATATGCTATGGTTTATGCCACAGAAGAATTAACACGACAGGGCTATTTTACGGGAACTGTTCTGAATCCTCTGGTTGGCGCAACAAAGTCAGACGATGTGCCTGCTGAAGTAAGAATGAAAACTTACGAGGCGCTTATTGAAGACAAATGGATAGGGTATGGAGATATGGATGAAGAATTATGGAAAGATAAAGGTTATACCCTGGATGAAGAAATGTTGCTGATTGGTCTGGATATGAAGATGTTTTATGCAGGGCCTAAAGAAGCGGTCATGCACGCGATTTATCGCCAAAACTATGGATTTACAAACATTGTTATAGGTCGAAAACATGCGGATGCTCCTTTTGATGACGGGACAGCTATCTGGGGAGATTTTGATGCGCATAATATTTTTGATAACCTGAAAGGAAACCTGGAAATTGAACCTGTAAAAGTTGGTTTTGCTGCATTTTATAAAGAAATTAACCGGGTTGGCCTAATTAAAGAGTTTGAGCCTAAAGGATATCATACTGTTTTTATCTCAGGAAAAGATGTAAGAAAGAAATTGAAAGCCGGAGAGGATGTTGATGAGAGAATCCTGAGGAAATGTGTGGGAGATGTACTCAAGAAATACTATACTGGTGAAAATGGAAAAAAAAAAGATAACAAGCAAAAAAGCACCAATGTAACCTGGCATGATACTGTCATTACAAAAGAAGACAGGGAAAAAAGGAACGGTCATAAAGGCGTGGTTGTTTGGCTTACCGGTCTTTCTGGTTGTGGAAAATCCACAATTGGTAATGAGTTGCAGAAAAAATTATTTGAACAGGATGCACAGGTTTATATTCTCGATGGTGATAATGTAAGACATGGATTAAACGGAGATCTTGGATTTTCACCAGAAGACAGAGAGGAAAACATCCGTAGAATAGGAGAGGTTGCACATTTATTTGCCGAAGCCGGAAATATAGCCATAACTTCTTTTATTTCTCCTTATAAAAAAGACCGTGACAGGGCCAGAAAATTAAACAAAGAAGGAGATTTTATCGAAGTACATGTTACAGCTCCTTTATCTGTTTGTGAGGAAAGAGATCCGAAAGGATTATACAAAAAAGCAAGAACAGGAGAAATTCCTGAATTCACAGGAATTTCCGCACCTTACGAAGAACCTGAAAATCCGGAGATTGTATTGGAAACAGATAAATTAACTGTTGAAGAATCTGCCGATAAAGTTATCGAGTATATGAAGGAGAACGGTATATTTTAAACGGATTTTGATTATTAAGATGAATATCCGTTTTACACCTGAAAAATAATGGAAATATAACGTAGAGACAAGGCATTGCCTTGTCTCTACGTTATATTTTT
>CAYWSJ010000038.1:2543-33136 GCA_964461045.1 uncultured Bacteroidales bacterium
TCTCTACATCCTTGCCTTATCTCTACATCCTTGCCTTGTCTCTACATCATTACATCCTAATTTTTTTTCTTGCCATCTGAATAATTTCCTCATGATCAAATGCCAGGGGTGGAAGATTGTCAAGGCTGAACCATTTCAGGTTCTTCGCATCAGATCCTGCAAAGGCCTTCTCTTTTTCTTTACCTGATTGGATAAATCCATAGTAGGCAACCGATATGGTTCTTCCACGTGGATCACGACCGGGCTTTCCAAATGTATAAAATTGCTCCAGTGGAATATTGGTTAATCCTGTTTCCTCTTCTAATTCTCTTTGTGCGCTTTCATGAAGATCCTCATCCATATCCACAAAACCGCCCGGAAGAGCCCATTTTCCCTGAAAGGGTGGGTTTTTTCTTTCAATAAGAAGAATAAATGGATTTACATGACTGGTAAAAATAAGACAATCGACCGTAACCGCAGGCCTCGGATATTTATATGTATAACTCATAAAAAAACAGTCTATAAGGTTTTAATCCAGAAGATTTTTAATTATTCTGAGTTTATGCGAATATTGATTGGTTTTCTCGTTAAAAATTCCCTGATGATCTAATTTATCTATCCTTACAGCTTCTGATGCGTGAATAATTTGATGGTTATCCAGTACAATACCTGTATGTGTTATATTACCTTCCTCATTATCAAAGAACGCCAGATCCCCTTTTTGAGCTTCATCCAGAAAACTCAAAGCTTTGCCTTCTTTTACCTGGTTGCTGCTATCTCTGGGTATACTGATGCGGAGCATTCTATATAATATTTGCGTAAACCCGGAACAATCAATACCCATAATATTTTTTCCTCCCCACAAATAAGGTGCGTGTAAATATTGCAAAGCAAGCGTACAAAGTTTTTCTCTTAAAGGCTGCTCTTTGGTTAATTTTTGCGGATTATCAAGAATATATTTTTCATCATTCATTTTAAAAGAGTTGTCCTGTGGGTTAAAACCATGCAGAATGCTTCCTCCCGGAATATAAAAACCATTAACACTTTTTTCTTTATAAATATAATTTGCAGGTTTCCGGCATATATGTATTGATTGATCTTCCAGTAATAATTTAGACTGTAAACCGGAAGGAATAAAGAATGTTGATTTTATCCAGCCTTCGTATTGATCCAGCAGATTATTTATAAAATACCACTCACCTTGTTGTTTTATAATTTCAAATTCTTCTCCAAACAATATTTGATTTACGATTTCACTTTTGTGTGAAGGAGCTGCGTAAAGTGAAATATTTCCTGTATTTACAATAAATGATTCCATGTTTCTAGTTAGAGTTTGTACCAAATTTAACAATTATGCATTTAATATGTCTTAATTGAACAAAAAAATATATTTTTAGGTACAGACAATTAATCAGGTATTTTTTTACATTTGTTAATTCTGTTACAACAAATTTTGAAGACGTTCTTTTCAAAGTCCCGTCCTTTAGGGCGGGATCTAAGATAAACCCTAACTATCCGGTCAATTTCTGAAAATTTTGTAAATTTAAAATACAAAATTTTCAGAAATCATAAACCTGGAGGGGCATTCTGTAAATCACAAAAGATTAATTTGTTAAAGCAGAATTAATACAAGAACAAAACAAAGGAGCAATGAAAAAATATTTTTCTTTTATTAAAAGTAAGTATAAAAACATATTCACTGGTTTAATATTTATAATTGCTGTAGCAATTTTAATCTATGTTTTACCCAGGGAGGCAAAATTCAAATTCGATTTTCAGAAGAATAATCCATGGATGTATGAAACATTGATTGCTCCCTACGATTTTCCTATTTATAAGACAAAAGACCAAATAAAAAATGAAAAAGACAGTTTACTTGAAAGTGTAAAACCATATTTTAGATTTGACACTTCAGTATATAAAAGCCAGGTAAACAGCTTTACCAGTTCATTCAATAATAAAATTGAAGAATACAAAAAACAGAAGTTTTCTGAAAATTCAAATGATTTGAAATTCAAAGAACAATTTTTTGAAAAAATTGCAAGGAAGTACTTTTCTATTGCTATGCAGCATTTTAAGCATGTCTATACAAAAGGTATTATTGCACCCTCAGAAGTAAGAAGTCAGCTAAATAAAGATTCCGAAATTGTTTTAATGAAAGATAAAGTAGGCAGAGAAATTAGTTTTTCAAAATTATATGAACCCAAAGAAGCCTATAAATATGTTATTACCAATCTAGAGGAGTATACGGATAGTTTAGACAGTTTTCAGAATAAACTTTCGGATGAGAGCAAAACGTTTTTTGATAACCTTAGTTTTTATGAATATATAAAACCTAATGTTTTCTATGATAGTGAGACCTCAAGCAGAATTAAGGAGGATAAGCTCGGAAATTTCTCCAATACAAAAGGATTGGTTCAGGCAGGAGAACGGATAGTTTCTAAAGGGGAAATTGTGGATGGAAAAACTTACCAGATATTAAATTCTTTAAAGAAAGCTTACGAACAGCGTCTTGGCAGCAATTACCACACCGGGATGATCTTCCTGGGGCAGGTTATATTTGTCTTTGCCTCAATCTTTGTCTTGTATCTTTTTCTTTATCATTTCAGGAACGAAATTTTACAGGATGTGCTGAAAACTGTTTTTATCATCTTTTTGGTTGTGATTTTTGCACTTGTGTCGGGTGTGACCCTTCGAATAAGTCCTCAAAGTGTTTATATTCTTCCTTTTGCAATTTTACCTATTATTATCCGATCTTTTTATGATGCAAGGCTTGCTTTGTTTATTCACATTATAACAATTCTGATTATTGGCTTTTATGTCCCAAATAGTTTTGAGTTTGTATTTTTGAATTTTATTGTTGGTATCGTTGCGCTATTTAGTTTAACAAGCCTGAACAGGAGGGGGAAACTCTTTTTATCGGCAGCGCTTGTTATTCTTAGTTATAGTTTTGTTTACTTTGGTTTGGCTATCAGACAAGAAGGAAATATTGAGAATATTGACTGGATGAATTTTGCCTACTTTGGAATAAATGGAGCTATCGTGCTTGCTTCTTATCCTTTGATCTATCTTTTTGAAAAATTATTTGGCTTTTTATCTGATGTTACTTTAATGGAAATGGCAGATACCAACCAACCTCTTCTGAGAAAACTTTCAGAGAAAGCCCCGGGAACTTTTCAGCATTCATTACAGGTAGCCAGTCTGGCAGAAACTGCTGTCTACCAGATTGGAGGGAATCCGCTGCTGGTAAGAACCGGTGCCATGTACCATGATATTGGTAAAATGGACAACCCAATCTATTTTATAGAAAATCAGGATGCGAATTTCAATCCACATGAAAGGCTTGAATTCGAAGAAAGTGCCAAAATCATTATAAATCATGTGAATAAGGGAGTTGAAATTGCCATAAAAAACAGGTTACCGAGTCCGATTATTGACTTTATACAGACCCATCATGGAACAACTAAGGTTCAATATTTTTACAGGAAATTTCTTCAGAAATATAATGAAGAAGAGGTCGATATATCACAGTTTACTTATCCAGGGCCCAAACCATATTCTAAAGAAATGGCTGTATTGATGATGGCCGATTCTGTGGAGGCGGCCTCAAGAAGCTATTCCTCACTGGACGAGAAAACAATCAATAACCTTGTTGACAATATTATTGATTCTCAATTAAGTAATGGACAATTTGAAAACGTAGATATAACTTTACGAGATATCACTATAATTAAAGGTATTTTCAAGAAGAAACTACAGAATTTTTATCACGCCAGAATTGAATATCCTGAGCAACAAAACCAGTAAGTTTTTATAGGAAGTTTACCTAACAAAAAACTCCGGGTGGTTTCCCGGAGTTTTTTATTATTTGAATGGCTGTTTTTTTGAATTTTATTCAAGTGAAGTTTGAACTCTGAGCCAGCCGAAGAGGATAAAGAACAGGCCTGCTATACCCAGTATGGAGGAAATAATATTACCCCCTATTGGCAGCACTCCGCTGAAGAGACTTGCAAATGCACCAATTATAAGAGCTATTACGAGTAAATTAACCCCGCTCTTTC
The DNA here is from genome assembly GCA_964461045.1 of uncultured Bacteroidales bacterium. GTDB lineage: Bacteria > Bacteroidota > Bacteroidia > Bacteroidales > UBA12077 > JAGXLC01. Next base: position 6,584 of record CAYWSJ010000038.1, read on the forward strand.
CGGTTTCATTGAAGGTATTAGATTTTTTTAGCTTCAGGAATCCTAAGAGCTCAATTATGAATGTGGCGATAAAAATGAGTGATACGATCATCTCTAAAGTTCCTGCTTTAAACATTCCACTTGCATCTCCGGTTGCCAGACTTTTCAAGCCAGAACCCATACTAACTATTGATGCAACAAAATCTAATACTGTTGCCGCTAAACCAATATAAATTGCAACAGATATCATTTGTACGGCTTTTTGTCCCACTTCATCAAGTGTGGAACGAAACTGTTTCAATCCTATAAGAAGAAGAATGAGTCCGATAAGGCCTGCTACGGCAGCACCCCAACCCCTGCTTGCTTCATTACCAAGCTGTAATAGCATTCCAACTAATATTAGCGATATAGAAGTGAGGGCAACTTTGTTTTCTCCAATTATGCCTTTTTGAATATTTCTCCATCCGGTAATTATCATTACTAATACAACCAGACTGAAAATTGTACCTATTACTCCTCCTATTGCGGGAATAATTCTGATTATCCCTCCAACCAGTGCGATAATCATTGATATTAACAGCAAGTTTGCACCTTTGGATCCGATTTCTCCTATGGTGTTTGAACTTTTTAATTTACTATAGCCAATAAGCTGAAAAATAAAAGCCACAATTAGTCCTATAGTTGCAATGATTCCAACTATTGGGATTAATCCGACCAGTGCACTAATAGCACCAATAATTGCTGCTACATAAACTAATTGAATAGCATTTTTACCTTGTTCATCTAACAATTCTTTTATGTTTTTCAACCCTAAAAGAAAGATGATAAAACCAATTAAGACCAGAACTTCCGAAGCCCATCCTTTGCCAACACTGTTAAAAGCTGTTAAAAGGGCTCCAGCTAAAACCATTGAACTTGCTTTAATACCATTTTTGTCCATAAATATTTAAATTTTAGTGAATAATGAATATTAAATTTATGAAAAAATGATTTTAGTTGTTTAGGTTTTTATCAACATGTTTTAAACAATTTTACAAGAGTACCCAAAGAAAAGATTAATGGTACTTTTTATTATATGAATCTAATTGAGAATAAAATAAGAATAAAAAGCCTAGAATCTCATATCAATTACTTCTGCTTTTGGGTGAGTTTTTTTGTTGAAGGTAAAAGTTGAATCCGGGATTGTTTTATTTGTTTTCATTTCTTCGATCATTATAGTGAACCTGGAACCATCTTTTGCGTAGACTTTTGCAGAATGAATGTTGTAATCCTGGCCAACTCTTAAAGTTATTCTGCTATAGTCCTTATCCAGATCTTTGGGATACAAGTCAATTAGGTGCACTTTTTCATTTCCTATTTGTTTATTATCCAGGAGTCTGTATTTGAAATCTTTTTTATACAGGTTGAATATTTTATTCGGGTGATTAAAGATATCCTGGTTATTGGCATCATTGACAGGTTCTGAGATATATACTTCCTGAACCTGTTGCTTAAAATTCCACATAGTTTTTCCATTATAAAAAACTGTAGATTTAGGAAGGGTTAACTTATATTTTTCTCCTTTAATAAAAAGTTCACCTTTAATAGTTTGTTTTGAATCTGCCTGTAAGTTAACGTAATCAATTGAAAACCCTGCCTTAATTGTTTTGTATGATTCTTTTTTTTCCGAGACTTTATCAAGTATTTTTTCTGCCTTTGGATCTTGTTGAGCAAAAACAGGTATGTTGGTTATCACCAAAAATAAGACAATCAAATTTTTCATAGTATAGCTTTTATTTTTTGCTAATATCATTCAAATATTGTTCCAGTGTATATTCATCCTGAAATAAAACCTGTCTGGCTTTGCTTCCTTCATGCGGACCAACTACATTTGCTGCTTCAAGTTGATCCATTATTCGCCCTGCTCTGTTGTAGCCTATTGCAAATTTTCTTTGTATCAATGAAGTAGATCCTTGTTGATGTCTTGTAACCAACCTGGCAGCTTCTTCGAATAATTCATCCCATTTATCAATGCTTCCTGCTTCCCCATTAGTATTGGTTTCATCTTCATATTCAGGTAACTCGTAAGGTTCTGAAAATCCCTGTTGGTTGCTTATAAAATCTGTTAATTTTTCCAGTTCTTCTGTATCAATAAAAGCACATTGCAGACGGGTAAGGTCACTTCCTGTTGAGATCAGCATGTCGCCTCTTCCTATTAGCTGGTTGGCTCCGGTGCTGTCAAGTATGGTTCTTGAATCAACCATTGCTGTCACTCTGAAGGCAATTCTTGCAGGGAAATTGGCTTTTATGACCCCTGTAATGATATTTGTAGTTGGTCTTTGAGTGGCAATAATAAGGTGAATGCCAATGGCCCGGGCTAACTGCGCAAGCCGTGCTATCGGGCCTTCAATATCTTTGCCCGCAGTCATGATCAGATCAGCAAACTCATCAATTACCAATACAATGTAGGGAAGGTACCTGTGCCCTTTTTCCGGATTCAGGCGTTTTTTTATGAATTTCTTGTTGTATTCTTTAATATTTCTTACATGTGCAGCTTTTAGCAAGTTATATCTTTCATCCATCTCAACACATAGTGAGTTGAGTGTTTTTATAATATCTTGATTATCTGTAATTATTGGTTCTTCCACATCCGGGAGTTTGGCTAAATAGTGATTTTTAATTTTTGAATAGAGCGTAAGTTCTACTTTTTTAGGATCAACCATCACAAACTTAAGTTGTGCCGGATGTTTTTTGTACAGAAGTGAAGTGATTATGGCATTCAGTCCAACAGATTTTCCTTGTCCTGTAGCTCCTGCAATAAGCAAATGCGGAAGTTTTCCCAGGTCTATAACATACGACTCATTAGAAATTGTCTTGCCAAGTCCCAGGGGTAGTTCATAATCTGACTCTGCAAAACTTTTTGAAGTCAGTATCGACCGCATGCTAACGATTTCTTTGTTTTCATTGGGTACTTCAATACCGATTGTACCCCGCCCGGGTATGGGAGCAATTATTCTTATGCCAAGGGCTGCAAGACTTAAAGCTATATCATCTTCCAGGTTTTTTATTTTAGAAATCCTTATTCCTGGCGCTGGAACAATTTCGTACAGGGTAATGGTTGGGCCGACTGTAGCTTTGATCTGGTCTATCTGAATTTTATAATTACCCAGGGTCTCAACGATTTTATTTTTGTTTCTTATTATTTCATCTTTGTTTATTTGTGTTTCTTTCTCATCATCATACTCTTCCAGAATCTCGATAGGGGGTAATTCAAACTGACTGAGTTCGAGAGTTGGATCATAATCTTTAACTGTTTGTGAATTCTGCGCATCAGAACCATTTTCCGAGGCAGATTTCTCAATGGTTAGTTTTATTTCTTCATCTTCTTTATCCGTGGTTTCTTCTTCTTTTCGGTTTTCTCTTTGATGAGTTTCTGTCTCTTTCTTACTTCCTGTCTCTTCTGTCTCTTCCTTTTGTTCTCTTCTTGTATCTACAAAAGTGAAACCCGAATCCTGTTTTTCCTGTTTTCCTGTTTTATTACCTTCAGGCTGAAGATTTGTTTGTGGATTGTTCCCTTCTTCTTTAGCAACAAAGGAGACAATAGATTTAAGAAATTGTGGGCTAAAAATTTTACCAATTTCCTGTTTTAGCTGGGTGAGCGTTTTCTGTGTCAAAGAAAGAATATATGCTGAAATGAAGATTATATAGAGAAATGCTGTTCCTGTTTTTCCTATTAAAGAGTTGAACCAGTCTGAAAGATACATTCCATGACTTCCGCCCAGTCCGTTCACCAGGTATCCATTCATATTACCAAATAAAAATCCTAAGATTAATGAAAGGAGGATCATTCCGAGAACTGAGTAAATTATCGTTTTTTTAATGGGTAGTAATCTGATATTGAAAAGTTTGAGAGCTATCACGAGGAGTACAAAGGGTAATGCAAAGGAAGCTACCCCAAACCATTTAGCAATAAATAAGTTTGAAATCCTGGCTCCTAATTTTCCGGCCCAGTTTTCTACAACAACTGTTGAGTTAGACAATACCTGTCCCCATTCGAAGCTTTGATCTGTTTTCCAGGTAAAGAAGAAAGAAATGAATGAAATAATCAGGTATATGGCCAGCAAAAAGAAAAAAAGACCTGTAAGAAATTTTATCCGGTCATTCCTGGCTTTTATTTTATCATTCTGATTATTTGGATTTTTATTACTCATCAGGCTTTATTTTTATATCTATATGGCCTTTTTAGATTATAATTGCTGAATATTATAATTTTAAATGAAATTTTCTTTAAGGCCTGCTAATTGCAAAATAAAACAAAATATACGATAAAAGAAAAGATGAAAAATAAAATTATTTAAGGATCTCCATAATCTCCTTCATTGTTTTGCGATTAATTTGTTTGTAGCCTTTAGGTATTTTAAAGGATTTTTCCGGAATATTAGCTCTTTTGACAGTTCTTGCCTTGAATTTCATGGGGATTTCGTAAATATTTAGCTTGAATTCAAGAAGAACACCATCAATTTTTTCAAAAGGTGTATGGTCGTTAAATCCTTTAATATCGATTTCTTCTGTGTAATAAGTTTCAATATAGGTGGTGTCCCCATTTTCCATGAATGAAATAATCGCTTTTTTGCAGGGAAATCCGGCTATTTCTTTTTTCTCTTGGGTATATTGAAGGTTAATATTTTCTCTCTCTTTGAATATCAGGGAAGGCTGGTTAAAGTTTTCAATGTATTTATATTTCTTATTGAAAAAATTGATTAAAGTAACATCTTCTTTTTTATTATAATTTTTTATGTGGCAGAAATTAACAAAACCGGAGGCACTTTTGAATTGATTTTTAATATCGTTATTCCTGAATTCTATAACCATTGTTTTTGGAAGAAATTTCTGAATAAAACTGTCAAGTGAATCTCCCGGGTATTGAATATCATACTTAATTATTCCTTCTTTAAAAGTATCCTTGTCAACGATCTTTTTACAATGGGTAAGAAAAAAAACTGAAACGATAACGGATAGATAGAAACCTATTCTTTTTATTGACATGCGGGACTTTTTATTCTATTCATTCTAAAATACTATGTGTAAAAATAGAAAAATAAATTCAAATTACATGAAAATTAAGGGTATTTATCTGGAAAGGTGTAATCTGAAGAAACAAAATAATTCATATTCTAATTGTATTTTGAATTATATTTTTTTTAGATTTGTAGTTCTTATTTTAAAAAACATAAAAAATTGTATATGAGAAAGTTAGCTGTTATTGCATTAGGAGGAAACGCTCTTTTAAGAGGAAATCAGGTTGGTACCATTGAGGAACAAGAGCAAAATGTTACAGATACACTGGAGAATTTGTTATTCCTGCTAAAGGAGGATTATGACATTGTAATTGGTCATGGTAACGGACCACAGGTCGGAAACCTTTTAATGAAAAATGATGCAGGAGAACATGTTTATGATCTTCCACAAATGCCATTAGATGTTTGTGTGGCAGATACCCAGGGTGAGATTGGATACATGATAGAGAGGATGATGTTAAATCTTCTGAAAAAACATAATATTGACAAGGAGGTAGTAACCCTGGTTACACAGGTTCAGGTGGATAAAGACGATCCTGCTTTTAAGGACCCACAGAAAAGAGTTGGTAAAATTTATGATAAAGAACAAGCAGATAAACTGGCGAAGGATAAAGGATGGGTTTTTAAAGAAGAAGTAAAAGCAGATGGTGGATGGAGAAGAGTTGTGCCATCTCCCTTACCTAAAAAGATTATGAACGAGCGGGTTGTTGAAGATCTTGCAAGAAAAGGCAATATTGTTATTGCTTCAGGTGGCGGAGGAATTCCTGTTTACATAGATGAGGAAGGACGGGTAAGACCTTCTGAAGCTGTTATTGATAAGGATATGGCATCTTCATTATTAGCAGCCAGGATTAAAGCAGATGAATTTTATATTTTAACAGATGTCCCATATGTTTACATAAACTATAAACAGCCCAATGAGCAAAAACTCGATCCTTTAAGCATTGCTGATGCCAAAAAATATCTTAATGATGGTATGTTTTCTGAGGGAAGTATGGCTCCAAAGATTAAAGCTGCTGTGCAGTTTGTTGAAAAAGGAGGAGATAAAAGTGTAATTACAGAATCAAAATTGCTCAAGGATAAAACATACGGAACGAGAATTATAAAAGATTACGAATAATAATTATAAACCTAAAAATAATAAATTATGGCTTTTAATATCAGAAACAAAAGTTTTGTAAAATTGCTGGACTTTTCACCAAAGGAGATCAATTTCTTGCTGGAACTTTCACAGGATTTGAAAAAAGCAAAATACGCAGGAACAGAGCAACAAAAGCTATCCGGGAAAAATATAGCATTGATTTTTGAAAAATCTTCAACCCGTACAAGATGTGCTTTTGAGGTAGCAGCTAAAGATCAGGGTGCTTTTGTAACCTATCTTGGCCCCACTGGTTCTCAAATGGGTAAAAAAGAATCTATGAAAGATACAGCAAGAGTTCTTGGAAGAATGTATGATGGAATTGAATATCGTGGATTTGGACAGGAAAAAGTGGAAGAACTTGCTAAATATTCAGGAGTACCTGTATGGAATGGATTAACAAATGAATTTCATCCAACTCAGATTCTGGCTGATTTCTTAACCATGAAGGAACATACCGATAAACCACTTAGTAAAGTTGCTTTTGCTTACCTGGGTGATGCAAGAAATAATATGGGTAACTCTTTATTGATCGGAGCAGCCAAGATGGGAATGGATTTCCGTTCTGTAGCTCCTAAAGAAATTCAACCCGAAGAGGACCTTGTTAAGCAGGCAAAAGAGATAGCCAAAGAGACTGGCGCTAAAATTACTGTTACAGACAATGTTGAAGAAGGTGTAAAAGGTTGTGATTTCCTTTATACAGATGTTTGGGTATCTATGGGAGAACCTGAAGAAGTTTGGAAAGAAAGAATTGAGATGTTAAAACCATACCAGGTTAACCAGGATATGATTGAAAAAACCGGAAATCCTAAAGTAAAATTCCTGCATTGTCTTCCTGCTTTCCACAATCGTGAGACAGAAATAGGGGAAGAAATATACCAGAAATTTGGAATTGAATCAATGGAAGTTGCTGAAGAAGTTTTTGAGTCAGAACATTCAATTGTTTTTGACGAAGCAGAAAACCGTCTGCACACCATAAAAGCAGTTATGGTTGCTACTTTAGGTCAGTAAAAATAAATATTCAGATAATATTGAAACTAAAAAGGGCTGTCAAATTTGGCGGCCTTTTTTTATAGCCATTCTTTAAAGAAATAGAAAGTCATGATAAGCGATGTAATTAGTTTCAAGCCTGTTCCTAAAAGAAAACCAAAGAATGACCCTAACCCTGCTTTTAAAGAGGCTTCAAAATCTGATCCTTTGATGCTTTCCCCTACTACAGCGCCAATAAAAGGCATGATGATGAGCCCGATGGGTGGAAAGAAGAACAACCCAAGAATAACTCCAATGGTTGCTCCCCAGCTTCCATATTTGGTTCCCCCAAATTTTCTTGTTCCCCAAATCGGAACAAAATAATCAAGCACGGTAACAACAACAGCCAGAATGGCAAACAGGACTAAGAAATTGGTTGAGAAATCACCAAATTTGGTAAGATGCAAAAGAATAATGCCTCCATAACTAAGAGGAGGCCCGGGAATTATTGGTAAGATACAACCAAGTAATCCTACTATAAGCAAAACAAGGCCAAGAACAAGCAAAACATAATCCATTGTTTATTTTTTGAATAAATATAGCAAGAATTTTGAGTAAAACCGGAAAGCTTTTATTTTTTTGTTTTTATTTTTTTGAGAATATCGTTTTTGGCAGAAAGTCCACAACCCGTACAACTGCACCCTTTCTGGCTGCTGTTGGCGTTTCTGAAGAATAGTACAATTTGCCACACAGTATAGGCTACAGCAAGAAAAACAATAAAAAGTGCAATTATATTTTGTATCATAACTATTAATTAAACAACCAACTGTCCGATTTGTTGAACACCAAAACTAATAAGCCAGGCAAGTAAAGTTGTATATAAGATCGCAAAAAGCGCCCATTTCCAACTTCCTGTTTCTTTCTTTATAGCAGCTACTGCTGCCACACATGGGAAATATAACAAAATGAAGGCTAAAAAGGCTAAGGCTGTAACATTGGTAAATACTTTTTCACCCTTTCTTTCTCCATATTGAAATTTAGCTTGTTGCAACCGTTGAACTAATTTTTCAGAATTATTGCCGGCAGATGTTTCATCCTGGTATAGAACACCCATTGTGCTTACCACAATTTCTTTCGCAGCAACCCCTGAAAGCAGGCTTACACTCATTCTCCAGTCAAAACCCAGGGGCTTCATAACAGGTGTAATGCCTTTGCCTATTTTACCGATATATGAATTTTCCTGCTGAGCAAAGGCTTTTTCTGCCCGTAACTCCCGGAGAGTAGAGTCTTTTTTATTTTGTGCCTGTTCAATTTGTTTGATCGATTTTTCAGGAATTTGTGCTAATAGCTGATCGTATTTCTTCTCATTTTGTTCAATCTTTTGTTCATACTTCTGTTTTATATCTTCATTTTTCGGAAAGTATCCTAAGGCCCAGATGATAACAGAGGCTACCAAAATAACACCACCCATTTTTTTTACGTATTGGGAGCCTTTACTCCACATGTGTTGTGTTGTGTTTTTTAGAGTGGGCATCCGGTAAGGGGGTAATTCCATAACAAAGGGAACTTCATCTGTTTTAAACATGGTCTTTTTGAAAATAATAGCTACTAATCCGGCCATTAGAATTCCAAAGATGTAAATTCCAAAGAGAATGGTACCGGAATATTCTTTAAAAAAGGCCGAAATAATCAGAACATAAACCGGCAATCGGGCACTACACGACATAAAGGGATTAATAAGAATGGTTACAAGTCTGTTGTTCCGGTTTTTGATGGTTCTGGTGGACATGATAGCCGGCACGTTACATCCAAATCCCATTAATAAAGGGATAAATGACTGCCCATGTAATCCGACTTTATGCATTATCTTGTCCATAATAAAGGCAGCACGAGCCATATAGCCGCTGTCTTCCATTAGTGAAATAAAAAAGAAAAGGATAAGTATGTTGGGGAGGAATATAATTACTCCTCCAACGCCGTCAATAATACCATGAATGATAAGATTCTTTAATGCACCCGCGGGCATAACACTTTCAATATAAGTACCTGCTTCGCTTATTAGTGTATCGATCCAATTCATAGGATAACTCCCCAGTTTGAAAGTAGCTTCAAACATGATCCACATGAAAAGGAAAAAAATAGGGAATCCAAGGTATTTGTTTGTCAGGAATTTATCAATCTTATTCGTCTTTCCCCGGTGTTTACTTTCTAAATTTCCCTTGTAGGTTTCCTTAAGGGCTCCTGCAATAAATCCATATTTAGCATCTGTAATAATGGACTCGCTGTCCTCATGCAATTGAGATTCCAGTTTTTCAATCTCTTGCTCTGCTATTTTTTTAATATTTTTATAGTTATCCCAGTTTGAGAGTATGAAATCAGCTGCAGAATCTTTTTCCAACAATTTAATAGCGTAGAACCGGGAAGATACTATGTCGGTAAGCCTTGGATTTTTCCAGATTTCATCCTGAATGTTGCTGATTGAATTTTCAACATTGGTACCATAATTAATATGAATGTGCCGCACAGTAGGATCTTTATCCTCAAACACCTGGATAGCTTTTTTAAACAAATCTTTTATTCCTGTCCCTTTGGAAGAAACAGTAGGAATAATAGGTATTCCCATCATTTTCCCAAGGGATTCATATTCAAACTGGTCTCCTTTCTTTTTCATTTCATCATACATATTTAATGCTATGATGACTTTTATATCCATGTCTATCAGTTGGGTAGTAAGATAAAGATTCCTTTCCAGGTTGGAGGCATCAACCACATTAATTACAATATCCGGCATTTCACCCAGTATGTGTTTTCTTACGAAAAGTTCTTCAGGTGAGTAGGCCGATAGAGAATAGGTTCCCGGCAGATCAGTAAGGTTAAACCTGTAGTCATCCTGTTTGTAGCTGGCCTTTTTAGAATCAATCGTAACCCCCCCATAATTTCCTACATGCTCTCTTGATTTTGAGGCAAAATTAAAGAGGGTTGTTTTACCTGAGTTGGGATTACCAACAAGGGCTACATTAATTTCTTTTTGCTTTTGGTGGGCAGTTGTTTTTAATTGCTTATCTGTAATTACCCCGTTGAATTTGTCCGGGTATTCTTTTTTGGCCTCTTTTTTGGTAATAACTTCAATTAAGGAAGCTTCGCTTCTTCTCAGAGAAACTTCAGAACCCATTATCCTGTATTGTATTGGATCTCTGAGTGGGGCATTCTTAATAACTGTAACCTGCTTCCCTTTCACAAAGCCCATTTCAAGAATTCTTTTCCTGAACGCTCCCCTTCCTCTTACCTTGGTAATTATACCTGTTTCATTATTATGGAGTTCTGATAATCTCATTATATAATTGTCCTAAACACTTATCTGATCAAAAAACTACAAAATTAGTATTATTTTTCTCTATTTCCAACTAATACAAGGGATACAAAAGAATTGTTCAGATGTTTAAAAGCAAACTTTTTAGCTTATTAAAGGGATAATTTTGATATGTGCATAAAAAAAGCCGGTTTTGCAACCGGCTTTGGAGATTAAATTATTCTTTTGGTTCTTCCAGGTCTTCAAAATCTACATTGGAGGTGTATTCTTTTACTTCCTGTGGTTTCTCCTCCTGTGTTGTTTGTGCTTCAACAGAGCTTGTTTCTTCAGAAACTTCTTCTTGTTGTCGCATAGGATTTTCAGTCTTGATAAAGTTAATCACTTCTTCCAGACTCTCAGTGAACTTGTCAAAATCTTCCTTGTATAAAAAGACTTTGTGCTTTTCAAAAAATCTTTTCCCATTGCGTTTGAAACGCTTCTTACTCTCCGTAATGGTTAAGTAGTAGTCATTTTTCCTCGTTGCTTTAACATCCAGGAAATAAGTCCTTTTTCCAGCTCTGATTACTTTTGAGAAAATAATGTCTCTTCCATTTTTCCCTTTTTCTTCATTGTTTTCGTATCCGTCCATCATTAATAACTTTTTATAGTTTCACTTTACATTTTCAAAAGTAAAAAATTATTGATTGAATAATTCACAAAATTATCTTTTTTCATTAAAAATATTACATTTTTCATACCAAAAAAGTTATTCTTAATAAAATGACCTAAGTTAATTGTCTTATAAACTTCTATGTTTAAATTTCAACTTGCCTTAACAAAATAACCTTGGATAACCCCGCCCTAAAGATAGGACGGGTTAGTGAAATGCCATCTTTAAAATTTGATAAAGTATAATTTTTAAATAAAATCTAAACAGTTTATAAAAATTAAAATTATAAAAACTTCAGGCAAAGTTATCTTTCCATTTATTTTTTCATTTATTTTGCAGGATATTCTATTATAAAAAATAAGGATTAATTTGATGATTACCAGAAGACTTCTTAGAATTAAAATTTTACAGGTTATTTTCGCATATCGGTTTTCAGAAGGGAAAGATCTTGCTGCTGCTGAAAAAGATTTGTTTTATAGTATCAATCGTTTTTATGATTTGTACCACAAAATGATTGCATTTTGCGTAGAGTTGCGGAATTTCGCAGAAGAAAAAATTGAAACAGCCAAAACAAAAAAGATCCCAACCTATGAAGATTTAAATCCTAACACCAAATTTATAGACAATCAATTTGTTAAGATCCTTGAAGAAAATGAAGCTTTATTCCGTTATATTCAGAACAATAAGCTGGGATGGAAAAATCAGAGAGAATTAGTTAAAGATTTTTATCAAAAGATGATTGAGAGTTCTGTTTATAAGGATTACATAGAATCTAACGGACAATCTTTTGAGGATGACAAGCTTTTCGTAACTCGTATTTATTCAGACTTATTGCCTGATTTTGAGCCTCTTTATCAGCAACTGGAAGAGCTTAGCATATACTGGAATGATGAAGTAGAGTTGGTTATAAGCTTAATCATCAAATCTTTTAAAAAAATTAACAATAAAGATGATATTCCGGAATTGATTCAGCCTGTTTTCAGAAAAGATGAGGATAAGGAATATGCAAAAAAATTATTGAGAAAAACATTGTTGAATTTTGACCAATACGATGAGTTAATTAAGGAAAATTCTAAAAATTGGGATTTTGAGCGAATTGCTTTTATGGATATGGTTATTATGAAAATGGCTATTAATGAGTTGTTGGAATTTCCCTCTATTCCGACCCGTGTGACACTGGATGAATATATTGAGATTGCAAAGTATTATAGTACAGAAAAAAGCAATGTTTTTATTAATGGTATTCTTGATAAAATTGTCAGTCATCTTAAGGAAGAAAATAAAATTAATAAGCAGGGAAGAGGTTTAATTGGAGAGCAATAAGAAAACGTTCTTTAATTTAATATAATTTCTTTAATTTTGCCTTCGATTATGCTATATAAAAACTTAATAATTGGCTTTTTACTATTTTTTTGGGTTGCAGGATGTTCAAATGGCAAGAACAAGACGGATGCATCTGAAGAATCAGAAAAAGGGATACCCAAAATAGAATTTGAAAGGCATTATTATGATTTTGGTACTATTAAGCAAGGTGAAAAGGTTTCTTACACATTTGAATTTAAGAATACAGGTAATGGCAAATTAATTATAAAAGATGCTTATGCAGCTTGCGGATGCACAGTACCTAAATATAAAAAGGAACCTATAGAACCCGGAGAAGAAGGTTTTGTAGAAGTTATTTTTGATAGCAGCGGAAGAAGGGGAAACCAGTACAAATCTGTGAAGATAATGGCAAATACGCCTTTAAAAGAAAAAACATTAACAATCAAAGCAAAAGTGATTATAAATTAAATAAAGAAGAGAACTATGAATGAAATGTTTCAAATTATTTTAATGCAACCCCAGGAAGGTCAAAGTCCATTAGTTTCTTTATGGCCTTTACTTTTAATTATTGTGGTTTTTTACCTGTTTATGATCAGGCCACAAGTAAAACGCCAGAAAGAACTTAGAAAATACCGTGAAAATCTGCAAAAAGGCGATAAAATCGTTACAACAGGTGGTATTTATGGAAAAATAGTGGGTGTGCAGGAAAGATCCGTGATCGTTGAAGTTGAGGATCAAAGTCAGCTGAAAATTGATAAGAACGCTATTGTTCAAAACCCACAGCAACTTGGAGATAAAAAATAATTTTAGTTTTCCGGAGAAACGAATATTATAAATCATTCATTCGTTTCTCCAGGGATTTAATTAATAATTTTTTCTTCTGTGGAAACAGAAAAAGGGAAAAATATTCTTCATCTTTTTTTTGCTAGAGTAAAGAAAATGTTCTATAGCAAACGGATAGGGGTTTTTCTCTTTTTTCTTATTATATCGTCGATCCTTTGGCTTCTTAATGAGTTAGATAATCAATATACTGCAAGAATTTCCTATCCGATTAGCTACACAAATTTTCCTGATCAGAAAGTACATGTAGGAGAGTTGCCCTCTAAGTTAAATTTGAAAATTAAAGGAAAAGGATTTAAAATACTGGAATATAAAATAAGCAACAATTTAAATCCAGTTGAATTGAGTGTTGGGGCATACAATTTATATCATTCTGAAGAGAACAAACAATCAGTTAAATTTTATATTCTGACAAGTACAACTCAAAATAGAATTTCTCAGCAGTTGAGCTCTGAAGTGGAAATTTTGGATATATCGCCTGACACATTGTTTTTTGAATTTGCAGAGCGAATACAAAAAAAGGTTCCTGTAAATCCAAACATTAAATACACTCTGGAAGAACAATTGATGCTTAAAGAAGATGTTCAGCTTGAACCGGACAGCGTTGTGATTTCAGGACCAAGTTCTGTTCTTGATACAGTTAGAGAGGTAACTACAAAGTATTATGAATTTCTTCAATTGAATAAAGATATAAGTGAAGAAATACCACTTAAGAAGGTTCATGAACAGGTTGAGATTACACCTGGCATGGTAACTCTTAATTTAAGGGTTGAGCAGTTTAATGAGGGAGAACTAACCATTGATATTAGAATTGTTAATAAACCTGATAGTGTCATGTTAAGATTATTCCCAAATAATGTACGAATCAATTACCTGGTTGGCTTTAGTAATTATGAAAGTGTGATCGAGGAATTGTTTGAAGCAACTGTTGATTACCAGGATATTGAAGAAGGCAATAAAGAAAAGCTGGAAGTGGAAATTACAAAATACCCGGATTATCTAAAATCTTTTTCTTATCACCCCAAAGAAGTAGATTACATAATAGAAAAGAATGATTAAAGTTGGTATTACAGGAGGCATTGGTAGCGGAAAAACTATGGTTTGCAGAATTTTCCAGGAATTAGGTATTCCTGTATTTTATGCAGATGATGAAGCAAAAAAGATTTTAGATAAAGATACAGATGTAAAAAAAGAGCTAAAAAGATTGTTTGGCGAAGATATTTATACAAAAACCGGAATTAATAAAACAAGATTAGCCTCTATAATTTTTAACGATAGTGCAACGTTAAAACAAGTTAATGAGATAATACATCCGAAAGTTAGAGAATATTTTAATAAATGGAGTCAGGAACATTCTGATTTTCCATACATAATCGAAGAAGCTGCAATTTTATTTGAGAGTGGTGCTTTTAAAGATATGGACATAAATATTATAGTATCCGCTCCTGAAGAACTTAAAATACAAAGAATAATGGAGCGTGATAAGATAGACAGGCAAAGTGTAGTTGACAGAATGAAGAATCAAATGGGAGAGAGGGAAAAAATGAAAATGGCTGATTTAGTCATTGTAAATGATGGCAACCAAATGATAATTCCACAGATATTAGAGATTCACAAAAAATTAAAAAGAAAAAGCACAAATGGGTAAATTTACAAAATGGATCGCAGGAGGATTAGGCTGGGCGTTTTTAGGCCCTATTGGAGGAATTCTCGGTTTTGTTCTGGGTTCAATGCTGGAGCAGGGCGAAAGCAAAAGCAGATCGGGATATTCTATGACCACCACCGGTGGTTTTGCCATGACTTTGCTGGTGCTTGTGGCTGCAGTGATGAAAGCCGATGAAAAGATCTTGAGATCTGAACTTAATTATGTAAAGCAATACTTTGTTAAAAATTTTGGTGAAGAATCTGCTGCAGAGGCTATCAAGATGCTAAGAGACATTTTGAAACAAAATATTCCGGTCAGGGAGGTTACTCAGCAAATAAAGAGTAATCTGGATTATTCTTCTCGTTTGCAATTATTACATTTTCTTTATGGTGTGGCCAATGCCGACGGATCAATTCATAAGAACGAACTGAATCTAATCCAGCAGATTGCCACCCAGATGGGAATATCAATGAAAGACAGGGATTCCATTCAGTCTATGTTTATCCAGTCTACCCACTGGGCTTATAAAGTATTGGGGATTGATTCCTCTGCCGGTGATGAAGAAGTAAAAAAGGCATACAGGAAAATGGCGAATAAGTATCATCCTGACAAGGTGAGTTATTTAGGAGAAGATTTTCAAAAAGTAGCCAATCAAAAATTTCAGAAAGTCAACGAAGCTTATGAAGCTATAAAAAAGGAGCGAAATTTGAGTTAATAGTCATGTTTAATTCTATATTTGCAGAAAAAAACAAATATTATGTTGAAAGATATTTTAGCAATTTCAGGTTACGGAGGATTATATAAGTATTTAAAGAAAAGTCATAATGGGGTTATAGTAGAAAATCTTGAAACCGGCAAAAAAATGAATGCGGATGCAGCGGCCCAGATAAGTGCCCTGGAAGATATAAGTGTTTATACCGAAGAAGGAGATCTTGCCCTGGAAAAAGTTTTTAAAGCTATTCATGAGAAAGAAAACGGACAAAAAGCAATGAATCCCAAAAAAGCATCCGGGAAAGAATTAGAGAATTACTTTGAGGAGATTATACCTGATTTTGATAAAGACAGAGTCTATGCCTCTGATATGAAGAAAATACTGAAGTGGTATAACCTCCTTCATAAACTCGATATGCTGAATTTCCAGGAAGAAGAGGAGAAAGAAGAAGAGAATAAGGAAACCGCGGAGAATACTGAAGAACAGGAATCACAGGAAAAAAAGGATGATTCGGAAGATCAGGATAAGAATTGATGCATTTTTTTCATTAGTGTTTTGGTGTCTACCGGTTTGTTTATGTGATCGTTGCAGCCGGCTTCCATAGATTTATTATGATCGCTCTGCATGGCGTAAGCAGTTTGGGCAATAACCGGCAAGTCTTTGTTTCTTTTTCTAATTTCTTTTGTTGCTTCATATCCGTTCATCACGGGAAGTTGAATATCCATTAAAACAATGTCAATTTTATTTTCTTCTGTTTTTTTAACCGCTTCTTTGCCATTTGATGCATGAAGTATTTTAATTTTGGTATCCTGCAAACTGGTAGAAAGTAAAATAAAGGAACTCTCATCGTCTTCAACAATAAGGACTGTTTTGTCTTCCCAATTATAATTCTCTTTCAGGTCTGTTGTTTTCTTTTTTCCGTCTTCGGTGCTGCTTGGTTTGTAAGGGATGGTAAAGTAGAAATCAGAACCTTCTTTTTTCTTTGATTCTACCCAGATTTTACCTCCCAGCATTTCTGTAATTTCTTTTGAAATGGCTAACCCCAGGCCTGTCCCACTGAAGTTTTTGGTAGAACTCCTATCTGCCTGTTTGAACCTGTCAAAAATAATTTTTTGTGCTTTTTTTGAAATTCCTTCCCCTGTGTCTTTGACGTAAAACTTTAAAAAAGCATTTTCAATTAGTTCGTAGCCCAAAACTATTTCTCCATGTGATGTAAACTTAAAGGCATTGCTTATTAAGTTTGTAAGAACCTGTTTTAGCCTGTGCTTGTCTGTGAATATCTGACTTTTTTCATTCTCAAGTCCCTTTTCCGGCTTTAACCGAACCTGACTATTCTGATAGGATTGGAATAACTGATATGTTTCATCCATGAGTTCATTAAGGTTTGTTTCTGCCTGGTATATTTCTAATTGGCCGGCCTCAATTTTTGAAATATCAATAATATCATTTATCAGGGTTAACAGTTGCTTGCTGTTGTTTATGATCTGGTCTAAAAAGGCATTTTTTTTATCTTCTGAAACCTCTCGTGTTCGTAATAGTTGTGAAAATCCCAGGATTCCATTCATCGGTGTACGGATCTCATGAGACATGTTAGCCAGAAAGGCGGATTTTAATCTATCAGCCTCTTCTGCTTTTTGTTTGGCATTTCGAAGCTTTTGTTCCATTTTTTTTCTGAACAAGGCGAGTGAAGCCTGCCTGGCAAAAGCCTCTATAGTCTCATTTTCTTCAATTTTTTCATTCTTTCTTGTTACAATAACAATGTTGCCAAATAATTCCTTTTCAACAGAAAGTCCTATATAGTAAATAATGTTAATATTTAACAACTTCCTGATTTCTTTAAATTTATCTAGTGGAAAACCGGGAAAATCATATCTGTATCGGCTGCTATTAATTTTCAGAAGCGTTCCTTTATGTAAATTTAAGTGCTTATTGGCTAAAGTAAATTCCATTTTATCCGGATTTAAGCCTGATAATTTTGTCAATTTATTCATAGAGGAATCAATTCCTGAAATGAATTCAGGTTTAAGTATGTTTTTCTCAGGATGATAGGAATTTACAAAAACAATTGAATTCCTGTAATTGTTTGAAATTTTCCGCCCAATATATTGAAAAATCTCTTCTTTGTCTTGTATCTGCAGAAATTTGAATCCTGAGCTTGAGATAAAGGAAAGATTATTATATGCTTCTTTTGTATGAGTGATCTCACGGGTTGCGAAAATAGCTCCTTCATCATTATTTTCCGATTTCAGAATATTTCCATTGCTTTCAAGCCAGATATACTTTCCATCTTTTCTTCGATACCTGTATTCTGCTTTTGCTGAGGAGTTATCTTTAATTTTTTCATTGAACAGATGGTAAATTCTAGCAGTATCATTAGGATGGAGGAGGTCGAAAATAGATTTTCCCATCAATTCTTCGGTATCATATCCCAGCGTTTTTTTATGGGCAGGAGACAAATACCGGAAATTTCCCTTCTTGTCTGTGATGCTCACCATATCAACCATATTCTCAGTAATTTGCCTGTGAAGTTGTTCACTTTTTTCAAATTCTCTTTCTGCTTCGTTTTTTTGCAGGAAAAGAGAAATTTGAGAAGCCAGCAAGTGGAGAAATACAGCGTTATTTATTTTTTTCTTTTTGGGTAAGCAGATTATAGCATAAGCCAATAGTTTGTTGTTCGCTCTGAAACCCACTCCATAAAAAGTTTTTGCAGAGAAAAGTTTTTCAAGTTTTATGCAGTTGTCTTTTGGTATTTGCTGGAACATGAGTTCATAAAGACCATGTTCATATTTTTTTAGTCCATTTAGGGTTGTTTTGGGATCAGTATTGCTTATATTAAATATTTTTCCCTCTAACTGACTTCCCAATATGGAAATTACTTTCTTTCTCTTCTTTTCATTGCCAGCAGTAGCTTTTATCTCAAATTTATTTTTACAGGGATAAAATTTATTTACGATAATAGTTGCATCTGGAATTAAATAATGGAGTTTATCTGCAATATACGCGTAAATATCCTGACCGGATGAGAAATTGTTCAACTCCCCTGTTGTCTGTGAAAGGAATGACAATAATTTTTCAGGGTATATGCACTCATCCTGCTTGGTATAAAATTCTGAATTTCTATTATCCTCTTTTAACTGCTGTATTTGTTTTTTTAGTTGGTTATTTTCTTCTTTAAGTTTTTCCTTTTCAGCCAGCAGTCTACTGAGGTTCTCAGCTTCTCTCATTTTTAAATAATATTAACACACGGTCTGGTTTCTGAAAGTATATTCACTCAAACGAAAATAAATTGGAATTGTTACAAATTAAACCAACTAATCATTTTGTTTTGCCTGGTCCCAGTAATGGTTCATTTCATCCAGGTTCATTTTTTTAAGTGAGAGTCCTTCGGCAACAGTTTTCTTTTCAAGGTATTTAAATCTTTTTGTGAATTTTTGGTTTGTCTTTTCCAGGGCATTCTCCGGATCAATATCATATAGCCTTGCTGCATTAATTATTGAAAATAAGAGATCACCGAATTCACTTTCTATTTTTTCATGGTCACTTTGTTTTACTTCATCTTCCAGTTCTTGTAGTTCTTCTTTCACTTTATCCCAGATCTGTTCTTTTTGATCCCAGTCAAAACCAACTCCTCTTACTTTTTGCTGTATTCTGTTTGCTTTAATAAGTGCAGGCAGAGAATCTGGTACTCCTGAAAGAATTGATTTATAACCTTCTTTCATTTTTATCTGTTCCCAGTTTTCTTCTACTTCTTTATGATCTTTTACATTGGTATCGCCAAACACATGGGGATGCCTCTGGATAAGCTTATCACAAAGTGAGTGAATGACATCTGCAATATTAAATTTTCCTTTTTCATCGCTTATTTTTGCATAAAAAACAATATGCAGTAATAAATCACCAAGTTCTTTTTTTATTTCTGTATCATCATTTTTTAAAATAGCATCAGCTAATTCATAAGTTTCCTCAATAGTTAAATTTCTCAAACTTTCCATTGTTTGTTTTCTGTCCCACGGGCATTTTTCCCTTAATTCGTTTAATACATTTAGTAATCTGTCAAATGCTGCTAATTCTTTCTTCATACTTTGGGTTTTACTTAATAATTTATAGAAATCTTACTCTTACAGTAGAGTCTAAGTCAAGTGATAAAATCTGTGCTGCTGGTGCTCCATTCATTGCTATTTCCAACAAATCTAATGAGTTGAATAAAGCAAGAAGTTCTCCTTCAGCTGTCTCATTATAAGTTTTGTTTATTTTACTAACTTTATTGGTGTTACTCTGCACAAAAATGTGAAAGGATCGCTTGTTACAAATTCTTTCAAATAAGTCTTTGGTTATATTTGTAATGGCGTTTGAAAAGGAATCAATATATACAATTTTCCCTATGATAACTGATTCATCAATAGTAGGTCTCAGGGGTATTTTTTTATTGTATTGTTTCTTGGGTTCGCCAAGATCCTTAATATCAGTACCTTTTAATATTTTACAGGCAGCATCGGCAAAAACAGAGTATTCAGGAAAAGATGGATTCGAAAACGAGTGTGATATTGTAAATATGGTGCCTTTGTTTTCTTTTAGCAGAAGACCAAAGATACCATTATCTGCTCCTATAAAATAGTGGTCGTCGTATTTTACTGCAATATGATTTTGATTGGGAGACCATTCAGACTTTAAGCCGATGATATGAATTGTGCCTTTGGGAAAATGTTTATAACTGTTTCTAAGGATAAAAGCAGCCTGGGGAATATTAAAAGGTTTTATATTATGCGTGATATCAACAATCTGAGCATTCTTACATTGGTTCAGAATTTTTCCTTTAATGGAACCAACGTAAAAATCTTCTTTATTCCAATCGGTTGTTAAGGTTATTATTGGCATAATTTCAGTTTGTTATAAAAACCAGATATGTTGGTTTTCAACTTTCGGTAATACCAAAATAAATTATTAGATTTGTTAAAAATATTGCTATAGTTTCATTTTATAGCTCAAAATTAAACAATATTATTTAAAACATATGATAGAAAAGATAATATATTTAGAAGGGATTGAGCCGGTAAATTTTTTTGGCGTGAAGAATAACAGACTGGAAAAACTTAATAAACATTTTCCCAAGTTAAAGATTATTGCAAGGGGAAACGAAATAAAAGTAAGAGGGGAAGAAAATGAGATAAATAATTTCGAAAGAAAAGTGGATGAGATACTTGAATATCTTCAAAAATTTAAGCATTTAAAAGATAGTGAATTTAATGCACTGCTGGCCGATGAAGGTGATGAAATGATGAAGGCCAGAGAAAAAAGTGAAGATGCGCTTGTTTATGGTCTGAATGCGAAGGCTATAAAAGCAAGAACAGTAAACCAGAGAAAACTTGTAAAAGAGTATGAAAATAATGATTTGATTTTTGCTGTAGGTCCTGCTGGAACTGGTAAAACATATACGGCGATTGCCCTGGCAGTAAAAGCATTTAAAGAAAAACAAGTAAAACGGATTATCCTTACCAGGCCTGCAGTGGAAGCAGGCGAAAATCTGGGTTTTCTCCCGGGAGACATGAAAGAAAAATTAGATCCATATTTACAACCGCTTTATGATGCCCTGCGTGATATGTTTCATCCAAGAAAACTGACAGAATTTATTGAAGAAGGTATTATTGAAATTGCACCACTAGCTTACATGAGAGGAAGAACGCTTGACAATGCTTTTGTTATACTTGATGAAGCCCAGAATACAACGGTGAATCAGTTGAAAATGTTTTTAACCCGAATGGGAAAGAATGCCAAGTTTATTGTTACAGGAGATGTTACACAAATTGACCTGCCAAGAAAACAGAAATCCGGGTTAATCGAAGGAATGAATATTCTATCAGGGATTAAAGGTATTTCAATGGTCTATTTTGATCAGCGTGATATTATCAGGCATGAACTGGTGAAAAGTATTGTAGAGGCCTATAATAAATCTATTAACAATAAAGATAATTAATAGCTATGCAAAATCCTATTTTTAAAACTGAGTTTAATTTGCCCGGTCAGAAAGATTTCTACAAGGGTAAAGTTAGAGATGTGTATAACATTGATGATGAATACCTGGTGATGATTGTTTCCGATCGAATCTCTGCATTTGATGTTGTGCTACCCAGGGGAATACCTTATAAAGGGCAGGTGCTAAACCAAATTGCGGATAAGTTTTTAGACGCCAGCAGTTCTATTGTTCCGACATGGAAAATTTCAACTCCTGACCCTAATGTGACAATTGGCCATAAGGCAGAAGCTTTCCCTGTAGAAATGGTTGTAAGAGGGTATCTTACAGGCCATGCCTGGAGAGAATATAAAGCAGGAAAAAGAGAAATATGCGGTATTCCTCTAAAAGAAGGGATGAAAGAACATCAAAGGTTTGAGAAACCTATTCTCACACCTACTACAAAGGCTCATGAAGGTCATGATGAAGACATTTCAAAAGAAGAAATTATTAAACAGGGACTTGTCTCAAAAGAAGACTATGAGTTGCTTGAAGAATACAGCCTGAAATTATTCGAGCAGGGAACGAAACTTGCAGCTGATAAAGGACTGATTCTTGTTGATACCAAGTATGAGTTTGGGAAAAAAGATGGGAAAATTTACCTGATTGATGAAGTTCATACTCCTGATTCTTCCAGGTACTTTTATGCTGATAAATACCAGGAAAGATTTGACAATAATGAACCTCAAAAACAACTTTCAAAGGAGTTTGTTCGTGAATGGCTTATAGAAAATGGTTTCCAGGGGAAAGAAGGCCAGGAAGTTCCTGAAATGCCAAATGATTTCGTTAAAAAGGTATCGGAGCGCTATGTGGAACTTTACGAAAAAATTACCGGAGAAAAGTTTGAATATACAGAATCTGAAAATGTTCACGATCGTATAGAACAAAATATTAAAGCCGCTTTGGATAATATAAGAAAATAGTTGTTCATAAAATTTTTTAACGATCTTCTTTGCAAAGGAAGATCGTTTTTTTTGAAAATATTACTCCCTTTATTTCTTAGAAATTGTTTTTATTTTATTTAGAATTCTACGAATGGTTTCTATAGAACATATTGTTATTTTATTAGATATCTGCGTATAAGGTATGATAACATAAAATAAAGAAATATAAATAGTTAATATAATAGTGGTTTTTTTGTTATTTTGCGGATTAATCACTAATTTTGCACAGAATATATTAGGGGAATTGAGTATCACATTGGAGATCTAAAAGAAAAATATTATCAGGGTTTTCCGCACCTGCAAAAGGAAATAGCATCCAATTATATTTTTTTAAACGAGTGAATTGCTTTTTATTGAATTGTGAAACAGGTATGTCATGGATATACGTGAGGCAGTAAAAGAAAAAATATTAGTTTTAGATGGAGCCATGGGTACATGGATACAGGAAAAGAATCTTTCGGAAGAGTTTTACCGGAAGGAGATGTTTAAAAATCATCCGGTTGCCCTGAAAGGATTGAATGAGGTTTTAAATCTTACAAGTCCGGAGCTGGTAAAAGATGTATATACAAGTTACATTCAGGCGGGTGCAAATATTATCACAACAAATAGTTTCAATGCAAATTATTATAGTTTGTATGAATATCATCTGGAACAATATAATTATGAGATAAATAAAAATGCAGCCTGTCTCGCCAGGGAAGCAGTTGATGAATCAATAAAAGCAAATAAAAATTCATGCCTTTTTGTTGCCGGTACGCTTGGGCCCACTTCCAAAACTGCTTCAATTTCACCAAATATTAACCAACCTGGTTTAAGAGATATTTCATTTGATGAACTTGCAGATGCATATAAAAATCAGGTAATAGGATTAATAGACGGTGGAGTCGATGTTTTACTTGTGGAGACAGTTTTTGATACTCTGAATGCCAAGGCAGCGCTTTATGCAATTAACCAGGTAAAAAGAAAAGTTTCTAAAGATATCCCTGTTATGGTATCCGGAACAATCGACGAAAGCGGAAGAAATTTATCCGGGCAGACAGTTGAAGCTTTTTTCAATTCACTGGAACCATTTGGCCTGTTTTCTATAGGCCTGAATTGTTCTTTTGGGGCTGATATGATGGTGCCTTACCTGGAGCGCCTTGCGATTAAATCTACTGTTAATGTGAGCGTACACCCTAATGCAGGGTTACCTAATGAATTTGGCGGATATGACCAGTCTGCTATTGAAATGGCAAGACAGATTGAGAGATACCTTGAAAATGGATATGTAAATATTGTGGGTGGGTGCTGCGGAACTACTCCTGACCATATTAAAGCACTGAAACGGATAACAGAAAAATATAATCCCAGGGTGATTATGCCGCATAATCGTACTACACGACTGAGTGGCCTGCAGTCACTGGGAGTAAAAGATACTACACGCCTCATTCAAATTGGAGAGAGGACTACCGTAAGTGGCTCAAATATTTTCAAATCATACATATTAAATGAAAATTATGAAGGAGCCTTTGAGGTAGCAAAACAACAGGTTGAGGCAGGAGCCGATATGCTCAATATTAGTGTGGACGATGGTATGGTTGATGCCGGTAATACATTACCATATTTTCTGAATCTTCTTGGCGCTGAACCTGAAATTGCCACCATTCCGTTTATGATTGATTCATCGGATTTCAGTGTTCTTGAAAATAGTTTGAAAAGTATGCAGGGCAGGGCAATTGTAAATTCAATCAGCCTGAAAGATGGAGAGCAAGATTTTAAAGAAAAAGCAAAAAGAATTAATGAGTTAGGAGCCAATACAATTTTTATGGCTTTTGATGAAAATGGGCAGGCTGATACTTATGAAAGGAAAATTGAAATATGTGCCAGAGCATATGAAATATGGACAAGGGAATTGGATTTTCCTCCTGAAAATTTAATCTTTGACCCAAATGTACTTACAATAGCCACAGGCATAGATAAACATAATCACTATGGAAAAGACTTTATTAAGGCTGTTCAATGGATAAAACAGAATCTGCCTTATGCTAAGGCAATTGGAGGAATAACCAATGTTTCTTTTGCTTTTCGGGGTAATGACTACCTTAGGGAAGTTATTAATTCTGTATTTCTTTATCATTGCGAAAATGCCGGACTAGATTTTGCAATAGTAAATCCCGGGAAGATATATGAATTTTCAGAAATACCAGCAAAGTTAAGACGTTATGTCGAGGATTTGGTTTTTTATCTTAGAAAAGACGCTACCGACAGACTCCTGGAGTTATCGAAAAAGTATGTTAAAGAGGGCAAAAAAGAAATTCAAACCTCTAAATGGAGGAAGCAACCAGCAGAAAATAGAATTAAATATGCTGTTGTGTCGGGTGAAACAGGTTATATAAAGGAAGACTTGCTGGAACTGAGGAAAGAATCAGGGCATCCTCTTGAAATTATCGAAGGGCCTTTGATGAGAGGAATGGATGAAGTAGGAAATCTTTTCGGAGACGGCAAAATGTTTCTTCCACAGGTAATAAAAAGTGCCAGGGTAATGAACAAGGCTGTTTCTGAACTGATGCCTTTCCTGAATGAAGAAATTAAAGAACAGTTTAAAACTGTTAAGAAGAGAAAAATTGTTCTTGCAACCGTGGATGGAGATGTGCATGATATAGGTAAAAATATTCTTTCCCTTGTGTTGCAGTCAAATAATTTTGAAGTTAAGGATCTTGGAGTAATGGTTTCCAATAAAGATCTGTTGAAGTCCATTAAAGATGAAGAACCTGATTTAGTTGGACTTAGTGGTTTGATCACTCCTTCTTTAGATCAGATGGTTGATTTTATTAAAGAAGCTGAAAAAATAAAATTCAGTCTACCTATCTTAGTTGGAGGAGCTACAACTTCTTCATTGCATACAGCTATTAAAATGGCACCAAATTATTCTGGTGTTGTGGTGCAGGTGTCTGATGCATCAAAGAGTGTTTCACTGGTCAATCAACTTACAGGAGAAAATGTAGATGAGGTAATTAAGGAAATTAAAGAAGATCAGAAAAGAATCAGGGAAAGATATTATAAAAGAAAACTATCTGGAAAGTCTGTTTCCTTCAGACAAGCCCGAAGGAAACGTTTTATGTACAACTACAAACACGAAAAGCCTGTAAAACCCAATATGTTAGGAACAAAAGTTTTTGAAGATTTTGATTTGAATCTGCTGAGAAAATATATTGACTGGACCCCATTCTTCCATGGATGGGGACTTAAGGGTATTTTTCCTCAGATTTTCGAGAAAGAGAAGGTGGGGCCTGAAGCCAAAAGGGTATTTGATGAGGCTCAGAATATGTTAAATGAAATTATTGCAGAGAAGCTCATCAAACCAAAAGGTATAATTGGTCTCTTCCCTGCCAATTCAGATGGAAATGATATCCTTATCTTTGAAAATGAATCCAGGAAAAAAATTGCGCAACGGATACCCATGCTCAGGCAGCAAAAACTAAGGGATAAGAAAGGGCTTGCTCTTTCTTTAAGTGATTATGTAGCTCCCGTTGATTCCGGAATTAAAGATTATTTTGGAGGTTTTGCAGTAACAACCGGCCTGGGAACTGACAAACATGTTGAAAGGTTCAAACAGAAAGGAGATAGCTATAACAGCATCATGTTCAGGTTAATTGCTGACAGACTGGTTGAAGCTTTTGCCGAAGTATTACATGAATGGGTGCGTAAAAAATACTGGGGATATGAACCTTTTGAAGATCTCTCGAAGGAAGAGCTGATTAAAGAAAAGTACCAGGGTATCAGACCAGCTCCGGGTTACCCTGCATGCCCCGATCATACTCTTAAAGGTCATTTATTTGATCTCTTAAATGTTGAGGATGAAATAGGAATTGAACTTACAGAAAGCTATGCGATGAAACCGGCAAGTTCAGTAACTGGTTTTTATATGGCACACAATGCATCAAAATATTTTGGAATTGGAAAAATTGGAAAAGACCAGGTGCAGGATTACGCACGACGTG
>CAYWSJ010000039.1:0-24917 GCA_964461045.1 uncultured Bacteroidales bacterium
TTTGGGTTATGAGCCCAACGAGCTACCAACTGCTCCACCCCGCAATATATTTTTGAATGTCTTTTTCGTCTTAAACGATTGCAAAGATAAAAATTATTTACAATACACCAAAACTATTAAGAAATTTAATCTGATTAGTTTTTTCACTAAAAGTATATGATAATATTATGGTTTTACTTCTTAAATATTCATTTAGAAAATGAAATCTATTATCTTTGTAAGTTATTAATAAATTTTTGATAATGGCTGAAGAAAATAATAAACAAAAAAGAAATATTTTTCAGAAGCTCAGGAACAAATACCGTCTGATTATCTATAATGATGATACTTTTGAAGAGGTTTGGTATATGCGCCTTAGCCGGTTGAATGTAATTGCGGTTTTTGGAACTGGTATTATTATTCTGATAGCGCTTGTAAGTATGCTGATAGCTTTTACATCTCTGAAAGAGTTTATTCCGGGATATCCTAAGGGTGATGTCCGTGTACATATTGCGAAGAATCACCATCGTATAGATTCACTTGAACAGGAAATTGCCATTCGCAATAAATATCTGAGTAATCTGAAAAATATTATTTCAGGAGAAACTCCCCAGGACAGAATACACAAAAAAGATACAACAGCCAGTCAGCAGCAAGTAAGTTTTGAGCGTTCACGTCATGACTCTATACTTAGAAAACAGATTGAAGAAAAAGAGCAATATGCATTGTCAATAGATTACCAGGAACCGAAAGATCGTGCATTATCTCAAATTCATTTTTTTGCTCCATTGGAAGGAATAATTACCAACTCATTTTCAGCTAAAACAAATCATTTTGGTACTGATATTGTTGCCGGTTCAAATAAAGTGGTGGTAGCTTCACTGGATGGGACAGTTACTTTAGCGGACTGGACTTTGAAAACAGGCTATATTATACAGATACAGCATAAAAATAATATTATCACAGTGTATAAGCATAATGCCGAATTACTTAAAGAAGTAGGTGATCATGTTGAAGCCGGAGATGCCATAGCCATAGTAGGAAACTCGGGAGAATTAACAAGTGGGCCTCATCTTCATTTCGAACTGTGGCAAAACGGTACTCCACTTGATCCGGAGAAATATATAATCTTTTAAAATTCCCTAACCTTTTTCGGAATATGGAAAAACAGATCAGGCTGGCTATTCTGGGATCTACAGGATCTATTGGTACACAAACACTTGATGTTGTTAGAGATTATCCTGACAAGTTCAGGGTTAATGTTTTGACAGCAAACAATAATGTTGATTTGCTGGCCAGGCAAGCAACTGAATTTAATCCGGAAATGGTTGTGGTTTGTAATGCTGATAAAAAAAATGAGCTCATAGAATTGCTGAAAGAAACAGATATCAGGGTAATGGGGGGAACAGAACCTTTGAATGATGTAGTTGCACTCGATTCTGTGGATATGGTTCTTTCTGCGTTGGTGGGGTATTCAGGATTAATTCCTACTCTAAAAGCAATAGAAGCAGGAAAAAATATTGCTCTTGCCAACAAGGAAACCCTGGTTGTTGCAGGTGAACTTATTATCGAAATGGCTGAAAATAATAACGTAAGAATTCTCCCGGTAGATTCTGAACATTCAGCTATTTATCAGTGTTTGGCAGGAGAAGACTATAACACAATTGAAAAAATTTACCTTACTGCATCCGGTGGTCCTTTCCGAAGGTTGAAAACCGGGCAGTTAGAAAATGTGACTGTTAAAGATGCTTTAAATCATCCGAATTGGAGTATGGGAAATAAAATTACAATTGACTCTGCAACGATGATGAATAAGGGGTTTGAGGTTATTGAGGCAAAATGGTTGTTTCATCTTCAGCCTGAACAAATTGATGTGGTTATTCATCCGCAATCAATAATCCACTCATTGGTACAATTTATAGACGGATCTATGAAAGCTCAGATGGGGTTACCGGATATGAAGCTCCCTATATTGTATGCAATAAGTAGTTCACAGAGGCTGAAAACCTCATTCGAGCGTTTTAATTTCACTGATTATCCTGAACTAACTTTTGAAAAGCCTGATAAAGAAAAATTTAAAAATCTTTATCTGGCATATTTTGCTATGGAGAAGGGAGGGAATATGCCTTGTACTTTAAATGCCGCCAACGAAGTTGCAGTAAATGCTTTTCTAAATGAAAAAGTAACTTTTTTACAAATTGCAGAGTTAGTTGAACAATCTATACATCAAATTCCTTATATTGCAAAGCCAAAATTGGAAGATTATATTCAAACAGATAATGAGACCCGTGTACTCACGGAAAACCTTATAAAAAAATAGAAATTGTAAATGGAAGTATTAATAAAAGCAGCACAGTTAATTCTTAGTTTGTCCATACTGGTTGTTTTACATGAATTTGGACATTTCTTATTTGCTAAGTTATTTAAAACACGAGTAGAAAAATTTTACCTGTTTTTTAATCCCGGATTTTCATTATTCAGGGTAAAAAAAGGAGAAACAGAATATGGAATGGGATGGCTTCCATTGGGTGGTTATGTGAAAATATCCGGAATGATCGATGAATCAATGGATAAAGAGCAGATGAATCAACCCCCGAAGCCTTATGAATTTCGTTCAAAACCTGCATGGCAAAGATTACTGATTATGCTCGGCGGAGTATTAATGAATTTTATCCTGGCCATGTTGATTTATTCTTCTGTGCTCTATGTATGGGGCGATAGATATTTACCCACCCAAAATGCTGAATATGGAATTGCGGCTGATTCTTTAGCTGAATCAGTAGGTTTTCAGGATGGGGATAAAATTGTTTCAGTGGAAGGGAAGAAAGTAGAGAACTTTTTCAAGATCCATGCAGAAATATTGCTAAATGAAGCTGAAACAGTAGTTGTAAAAAGAGACGGGCGCCTGAAAGAAGTACATATACCTTCTTCATCAATGCGTGCAATCATTAAGGATCAAACTTTTATGAGTCCCCGTATTCCCGTTAAAGTGCAACAGGTACAGAAAGAAACAGAAGCAGCCGAGGCTGGTTTGAAACCCGGCGACAAAATTCTTGGGATAAATAAGAAAGAAGAGATGTTTTTCTACGATGAATTAAGAGAAAAGCTGAAAGAAAACAGAAATAAGAAAGCTGATCTTATTATTGAACGGGAAGGTCGGATAGACACCTTGCCAGTTAACGTACCTGAGTCAGGTGTACTTGGTTTTGCTTTGGCGGGTGTTCAGGAGTTCTTTGAGCTAAATAAGATCAATTATGGGTTCTTTGAATCAATTCCTGCCGGAATATCAAGAGGAGTGCAAACTTTTAAGGATTACCTGAAACAACTTAAACTGATTTTTTCACCTCAAACAAAAGCATACAAAGAGGTGGGCAGTTTTATTACAATAGGTAAGATATTTCCGGCACAATGGGATTGGTATTCTTTCTGGAACTTGACAGCATTCCTGTCTATTATTCTTGGAATATTAAACGTTCTTCCTATACCTGCTCTTGATGGCGGGCATGTGATGTTCCTGCTTTATGAAATAATTTCAGGACATAAACCAAGTGAGAAGTTTCTTGAATATGCGCAAATCGTTGGAATGATCATTCTTCTTACTATCTTTGTTTACGCAATTGGAAATGATTTTATAAGACATGTGTTTTGAAAGAATTAAACTTTTGTTATTCTTTAAAATTCATTATTTTAGTTAAAATTAAGTTGATATAAATTATGACTAGTCCGTTTATACTTTTAGGAATGCCTGGAGCATGGGAGATTATTTTAATTGTCATTGCCCTGCTATTGCTTTTTGGTGGTAGAAAAATCCCTGAGATCATGAAAGGATTTGGAAAAGGCATCAGAGAATTTAAAGATGCTACCAGCGGCAAGAATAAAGATGAGGATAAAAATCAGGATCAGAAAAGCAATAACAAACTGGGAAATAAGGAATAAGCCAATGTGCTTTCTTCGTTTATCTTCTATGTTTAATTTGCTGAGCGACATACAGGTTCGACTGAGAAAAGAATTTTGTATTCTTTCTTGCTAAGGTATTACCATCAAAATATTAAAACAATAGGACACTTAGCAATTCATTAAATCACAAATCTGAAACAGGAGGATTGTATTTTACTGAATCATTTGAATTGCTGTGAATTTAACATAGCGAGAGCCGATAAAAATCTGTGTAAAGGAGCTGCTCCTCATCTATGATAAAAAGAAAGATTTCGCTATTTTTGTAAAATATTTCAGCTACTTTGAACTTTGATAAATGAGTGTACAAATGAACCGCTTTAACCTCTTTCAGAAAACAACTTTAGCGTTGATTTTTCTTTTTCCTGTCCTGGTTTCTTATGCTTCCCAAAGGGAAATTAAAAAAGAACATATAATTAAAGATGATGATTCAATTCCTATATACCCCGATCTTGTTTATGAGTATCGAATAGCAGAACTGAATAAACTGACCCCGATAGAGCTTGAATATAATAAATATGTACGCAGATATATAGATGTTTATACTATAGAACGTCGTGATCATCTGGCCAAAATTGCAGGTCGTGCGGCATTTTATTTTCCTCTTTTCGAAGAAAAGCTGGATAAATATGATCTTCCGCTGGAATTGAAATATCTTGCTATTGTAGAATCTGCTCTGGACCCTTTTGCCAGGTCAAGTAGTGGTGCTGTTGGTTTGTGGCAATTCAAGCTGCATTCCAGCCGGATGTTTAACCTGGAAGTAACTTCTTACATTGATGAAAGGAGAGATCCCTATAAATCTACTGAGGCTGCCTGTAAATATCTGCAATATCTTTATCGTACTTATAATGATTGGCAACTTGCTTTGGCAGCATATAACGGAGGTCCGGGTGTCGTAAGAAAAGCTATCGAACGGGCAGGAGGGAAAAAATCATTCTGGGAATTATATCCCTATTTACCGGCACAGACCAAAGGATATGTGCCTGCATTCATTGCTGTGAATTATGCAATGAATTACCTGGATAAACATGATATAAAACCTATTGATCATGGAATGAGTTTTTTTGATACCGATACCCTGAAAATAAATTATGCTGCTACTTTTCAAAAAATCTCAAAAAGATTGGAAATCCCGATTTCTGAATTGCGTAAATTAAATCCAGTTTATAAAAGAGATGTAATCCCTAATTTAGAAGAACCAGCCTTGCTGATTTTACCAAAAGATAAGATCGTTGCTTTTTTAAAAAATGAAAATAAAATTTATAAGGATATTGCCTTAAATAGTAATGATGATAATGAAAAAAAATTGAGTCCTGCTGAATCAAATAAGAAAAAAGTAGTGCATATCGTTAAAAAAGGAGAGTATTTTCATAAAATTGCTATGATGTATAATTGTACTATTGAAGAAATAAGAGAATGGAATGATCTGGAAAACAACAATTTAAAAGTAGGGCAAAAATTGAATATCTGGGTTGATCCAGTTTTTGTTCAGCAACTGCAGGCTGAAAAATTAAAGATGCAGAAAAGAGCTGAAGCGGATACCAACAAAAGGGTTATTTATTATACTGTTCAGAAGGGTGATACAATCTGGAGTATCGCCAATAAATTTAATTGTGAGTCTGTCGCAAATCTATTGAGAACTAATAATATTCAGGACGAAACCGATATAAAACCCGGAAAAAAATTAAAAATTTATCTCGACCACTAAAATTTATCTGTATGAAGAAACTTGTTTTTAACTTTATTCTTTTGTTTTCATTGGGTTCAATATTTGTTGGATGCAATCAGAATACAAAAAACATTGAAGGCACTTTGCCCAGTTCCACAGGAAGTACGGGTGAGATCCTTGTTGTAATGGACACCTCTCTCTATAACAACGGAGAAACTGGCCGTCTTGTAAAAGAAAAATTGGGTAAAATTTACCAGATTTTACCACAGGCTGAACCTATTTTTGATTTGATAAATATCCCTCATTTTTCTTTCAAAAAGATGTTTATGAGATATCGAAATGTATTATATGTCGATATAGATAGCAAATATACTGAAACAAAATACAAAGTTTATAAAGACAGATATGCCAGCCCACAAACTTATATACAGGCACAGGCCCCAAATAAGAAAATGATGAGGACTTTGTTAAGTAAAGAAGGGGATGCCATTCTTGACAAATTTATAGAAGCTGAAAGAAATAATTATCTGAGTACTTATAAAAAAATGGAAAATAAAGGAGTTACTAAAAGGCTGAAGGATAAGTTTGGCATTTCTATGGTAATTCCCAAAGGCTACTCTATTGATAAAGATACTACTAATTTTACATGGATTGCGCAAGAAGCAAGACATTATTCACAAAATATACTTGTTTACGAATATCCTTACGAGAAAACCAGAACCTTCCTGCTTGGAAGCATCAAAGAAAGAAGAAACAAACTTACACAAAGATATGTTCCGGGACCCTCACCTCAATCTTACATGGTTATTGAAGATATTGTTGACCCATTATATGATCAATTTGAACTGAATGGGTTAAAAATTACCGAAATCCGTGGATTGTGGAAAGTCGAGAATGATTTTATGGGCGGACCGTTCATCAATTATTCCTTTTATAACCCTATAACAGAAAAAGCTGTCTCGGTAGATGTTTTTGTATATGCACCAAAATACGATAAACGAAAATATTTAAGACAACTGGAAGTAATGTTACATACAATAAAGGCTGAAAAATAAGAAATTATATAAACTGTTAAAATAAATGAATTAGCCTGATTTTTATGTCCCAGAAATCAGGCTAATTTATTTATTATGCCCATTTGAATTGTAAACCGGTAAATGAAGTAAAATTATTCTTGATTTAAATTACTGTTAATAAATTATCCTTAAATTGGAATTAATTTTACTCATATTAAATTATTTTAAATTTTATATAAGTATTTCATAATAAAATAATTATAAGCGTTTATGAATATTCATCCTGAGCAGAAACCCCGTCCAGGTTATTCACTTATTTTCAGAGAAGGCGATTTTTTAAAAATTGAACTCTCCCTGGCTTCAGCTGTGAAAGGTAAAGCTTATGTACGCACCAATTTATTTAATCCTGCTAAGAAAAGACAAGAAATTGTTGAAAAAGCTGAAAAAGGTATACCACGGAGGTACCAGGAGTGGGGTAATTATGAAATGACAAGAAAGGATAATAGAACTTACTATATTGAAATTCCTCTTACCGAAGTTGGTTTCTTTGAGGCCAAAGCTTATTATATGCCCGATGAAGAAAAGGAACCGGTATGGCCGAAAGGGGGAAATCTGCAAATTAAGGTGGAACCGGCTATCACAGTAACCGGGAATTCAATATATTCTGCTTTTGTCCGATTGTTTGCTGAAGAAGAAAATATTTCAAATATCAAATATAAACTTGAAAATCAAACCCTCGTAAAGGATCAAAATTTTAATGTGATACCAGAATCTGGGAAATTTAGAAATTTAATACAAAGACTTGATTTTATAATTGAAGAGTTAGGTTTTGATATTATTATGTTGCTTCCGATACATCCCGTTCCCACAACTTATGCGCGAATGGGACTTTTCGGAAGTCCCTATGCCACGCTTGATTTTTACAGTGTAGATCCGGCTCTTGCCGTTTTTGATAAAGAAAGTACTCCGCTTGAACAATTCCAGGAGCTAATTGACGAGGTACATGCAAGGCACGCAAGAATATTTATGGATATTCCCGGAAACCATACAGGATGGGCTTCTCAATTGCAAATACATCACCCGGAATATTTTGTAAAGAACAAAGAAGGTAAGTTTGTCTCGCCTGGTGCATGGGGTGTTACATGGAGTGATCTCTCTGAACTGGACTACTCAAATCATGGACTATGGGAATACATGGCCGATATATTTCTATTCTGGTGCGGTAAAGGAGTTGATGGTTTCCGTTGTGATGCCGGTTATATGGTTCCTGCCGAAACCTGGAAATACATTATAGCAAAGGTCCGTGATGAATACCCCTCTACTGTCTTCCTCCTGGAAGGATTAGGAGGTAAGGTGAGGACAACTGAAGCTTTATTGACAGACAGCAACATGAACTGGGCTTATTCAGAGATATTTCAAAACTATGATCAATCGCAAATTGAATGGTATCTGGAAGAATATTACAAACGAATCTCATTTGAAAAAGGGCCGTTGGTCAATTTTTCTGAAACACATGATAACAACAGGTTGGCTTCAGTTTCCAAGGCCTTTTCTCAGCTGCGAAATGGTTTGCTTGCCTTGCTTTCCGATACCGGGACCTTTGGAATTACTTGCGGGGTTGAATGGTTTGCTGATGAAAAAATAGATGTACACAGGATGACTTCATTGAAGTGGGGAAATAAAAGCAACCAGGTTCAGTTTTTAAAAAGAATAAATGACCTGTTAAAAACTCATCATGTATTTCACTCAAAAAGCAAACCCCGGAAAATACATACTAGCCAGTGCAACAGTATAGCTTATTTAAGAGATACAGAAGGGAGTAATGATAAACTGGCTGTGATTGCAAATCTTTCTGATGAAAACAATTCTGTTTATATTGATAAGAAGATGTTTGAACCATTTTATAACGATAATACGGATCTACTTACTGGTGAAAGTATTAATTATGAAGATAATGGGAAAGACCTTCGGGTTAATCTGAAACCGCTTCAGATTATTGCTTTATCTAATAATATAGAATATCTCAAAGATATTGACCAGAGAGATATCAATAAAAGAGTTAAGAGGGAAAAAGCAAACAGAATACTCAGAAGGCAAATTATGAAACTGTTTGAGAATACAAAGGAAAAAATTGATGAGACCTTTGTGAATGAAAAAACTGAGGATTTCAAAAAAGATCCCCATAGATTTTTTTATGACAATTTTGAAGAACCTCCTTCAGTTATAAAGTGGGTGTATCCGCAGGATTTAAAAAGACAGGTTGTTGTACCTGATAATACTCCAATTTTAATAATCTGCACTGAATATTTCAGATTCCAGTTAAAAAATAAAGGGAAAACAATAGATACGGGAGAGGGATTTTTCCTGGGAGAAACTAATTATGTAGCTGTGATAAATCCCTGTTTGTTATTGTATGAAAATATTTATTATCAATTGAAAATCGAAGTTTTTGGAAACAATGGAATTATAAAAAGAACGGGCAATTTAATAAAAGCTGCATGGGAAAATTTATTTGCCAGCAAAAATAGTTACAGCAGGAAAGAAATTCAAAGCGATGTCATGCTTTCTTCTTTAATGGTCAACAGCAGGAGTGGAATTTCTGCAATGAGAGGTGCGTTTTCCACACTAAAGAGCAAATATGATGCTCTGATTGCTGCAAATTTGAGTCCTTTGTATCCTGAAGATAAACACATAATGTTGACTCGCTTCAGAGGCTGGACTGTTTTTCAGGGGTTCTCAAGAGATATGGTTCACGAATACCAGAAAACTTTTGAGCATTATGGAAATACAACAGAATACTATTTTGAAATGCCTGCCGGAGAAGGATGTCTTATTCCGGTTTCCTTCATTTTTAAATTCGATGAGCATGAGAATCTTTTAAATATGACGATTAAAAGGCTTCAAAATAAAGATTTACCTTTGCCTCCTTCAGATAAAGCGGCTAAAATTATTCTAAGGCCGGATATTGAAAGCCGCAATCATCATGAACTAACAAAAGCCTATGCTGGTCCTGAAAATGAATGGCCTAAGCAGGTGAAACATAATGGTACCGGGTTTTTATTCACAAACGATAAAAACAGATTAATACTGCAGGTGGAAAACGGTACATTTATCAGGGAGGATGAATGGCAGTATATGGTTTCACATACTGTAGATAAAGAAAGAGGAATGGACGATAAAAGTGATTTATATAGTCCTGGTTACTTTCTGTTTTATTTGAAAGCAAATGAGGAAGCACTCATTTATGCACACGCTCAGACCAAAAGAGAGAAAAGATTTGAACCCGGTGAAATGAAAAAGCTTTCTTCTGACATTAAATCATTGCCCCTTTTGAGTGATCCTAAGAATGTTTTAAAAAGCGCCATGAGAAAATTTATCGTAACCAGGAATACCAATAAAACTGTCATAGCTGGTTACCCATGGTTTCTTGACTGGGGCAGAGATACATTAATTTGCTTGAGAGGGATTATTGCTGCTGGATTTTTAAGGGAGGCTGAACAAATTGTAAAAGAATTTGCATCCTTTGAAGACAAAGGAACTCTGCCTAATGTTATCAGGGGTGGAGATACATCGAACCGCGATACATCTGATGCTCCGTTATGGTTTTTTGTTGCTGTTGGAGAACTGATGAAAAATAAAAATGAGAAATTACTTCAAACTAATTGTAATGGCAGATCACTAAAGGAGGTTCTTAAATCTATTGCTGAAAATTATATAGCAGGAACACCAAACGGAATAAAAATGGATGATGAAAGTGCTCTGATATACAGTCCTGTTCATTTTACATGGATGGATACAAATTACCCGGCAGGAACACCCAGGGAGGGCTATCCGGTAGAGATACAATCCTTATGGTATTATGCTTTGAAACTGTTAAAACAAATCTATCCCAAAGAGAAGAAGTGGAACCAGCTTTCAAAACAAGTGAGCGAGTCTATTCTTAAATATTTTTTAATTCAGAGCAGATCAAATAAAGTTTTATCAGAAAACCGTAAATATCTCTCGGATTGTCTACACACAAAAGGTTTTCAACCTGCCTCAGAAGGGAAGAAGGATGATCATATCAGACCAAATCAATTGTTTGCTGTAACTTTTAATGCCATTAAAGAAAAAGAGGTATGCAGAGAAATTTTGTCTGCCTGCACGGAGTTGGTTGTTCCCGGTGCCATACGTACACTTGCAGACAGGGATGTGGCGTATGAACTTCCTGTTTATTTTGATAATAAATTAATTAATAATGCATCTCATCCTTATTGTGGAAGATATACAGGTAATGAAGATACTTCCAGGAAGCCTGCTTATCATAATGGTACTGCATGGACCTGGCCATTCCCCTCCTACTGTGAAGCATTAGTAATGGTTTATGGTAAAAAGGCCAGGAATAAAGCAAAAGATATATTATCAACTTCTTTTAAATTATTGAACGAGGGTTGTATAAATCAGATACCGGAAATTCTGGATGGTGATTATCCCCACGATCAAAAAGGATGTTATGCACAGGCATGGGGAATTACAGAATTATACAGGGTTTCTGAGCTGTTAAATATGATATGATTGGTTTTCCCGGTTTTTCTTTTACAAAAGTTTAAATTTGTATTTAGGTGGTTTCATGGATCTTATCGTTTTATCGTTATTCGTTTTTTTAGAAAATCATTGAGAATAAATGCCATCAACGTTACCTCAGATCTAATTCACATTATTTAAACTTAAAATAATCTTTTTTTAACTCATTATGAATTAAATAAAAATATTTTTGAATTGTATATGAAATATTTCATAACTTGCGTTTAGATTCATATAATTATTTGTTTTTTTTAAGTGGAGGAATAAAACTATGGAGAAAAATTCTAACAAAGGGAAGAAAAGAATTACTTTCCAGTTGAAAGCAGAACCGGGAAGTGAAGTGTTTGTGGCAGGAGATTTCAACGGCTGGGAGCCTAACAAAAAACTGAACGATAGAAATAATGATGGAAACTACAAGGGAGTCATGCTCCTTGACCGTCAGAAGCAGTTCGAATACAAATTTGTGATCAATGGACAATGGAGTGTAGATCCGGATTGTGAAGAATGGGTTCCTAATGCGATGGGTTCACTTAACAGTATCCTGAAAACCTGAATTTAAAGAGAAATTAATATTACCGGATTGACAAAACAGAAAAAACTGAAATATTTTTTCTGGGTCTTTCCGGTTTTTTGTTTCTCTAAGGGTAATACTTTAATCTTCTTATTTCGGTATATTTTCAGTGTTTTTGAATTTTATATAAATTTATTGATGAATAATATCGATTTTATAATACAAAAGCTGTAAATTGGAACTTAGTGATGTTACTTAAATAAGTTAATAATGAACAGGTTGAAAATATTTAATGTGGCTCCAAGGATTCCTGAAAACATTCAGTTTCTGGAGACTCTTTCCCGCAACCTTTGGTGGACATGGAAAGCGAATGCCAAAAATCTTTTCAGAAGATTGGATCCTAATTTATGGTACACTTGCGAACGAAATCCAATTGCTTTGCTTTCAAATATTTCACAGGAGAGGCTGCAGGAACTATCGCAGGACGAAGGGTTTTTAAGTCATTTAGCTGAGGTAAAAGAACAATTTGAGGATGAGATATGGAGCGATACTGATAAAATAACCAATGGAGAATGTATAGCCTATTTTTCACTGGAATATGGTTTACATGAAAGTATTCGTATATATTCAGGTGGACTGGGTGTTTTAGCAGGTGATCATTTAAAAACAGCCTCGGATATGGATATGTGTCTGATTGGTGTTGGGTTATACTACAGAGAAGGATATTTCAGACAACATTTGAATAACGAGGGATGGCAGGAAGAATCTTATCCACCCAATATGCTGCAGTATATGCCACTTCAAAGGGCAAGGGATAAAGAAGGGAACAATGTCTCTATTGAGATGAGATTACCCGATGGAACCCTGAAAGCTTTGGTTTGGCTTCTTAAAGTGGGAAAAACAAAGCTTTTCCTCCTGGATACCAATGTCCCTGAAAATAAACCTGAACACAGGGAAATAACAGCTCAGTTATATGGTGGAGACCGGAAAAACAGGCTTCGCCAGGAACTTCTTCTTGGAGTAGGAGGTTTTGATGCATTGCATAAATTGGGTTATGAACCAAGAGCATGTCATATTAATGAAGGACATGCAGCATTTTTGAACATTACGCGTTTGAATTATTTTATGCAGAATAAAGGTTTGTCTAAAGAGGAAGCTCTTGAAATTACAGCCAGAACAAAGATATTTACTACGCATACACCTGTGCCAGCAGGCCATGAGTCTTTTAAGTTAGATCTCCTCAGAGAGCATTTGAAGCCTATTATGGATGATTATGAACTAAATCCGGAAGATGTGTTTTCTCTTGCTCAACTTCCGCCGGCTGCAGAGCGGAAAAATGGTGAAACAGAACTTTCAATGACAATTCTTGGATTGAAAACAGCAGCTTATGCTAATGGAGTAAGCAAATTACACGGGAAAATATCAAGGGATATGTGGAACCATTTATGGCCGGATCATTCAAAAGATGAGATACCCATCAGCCATATAACCAATGGGGTTCACCTTTCAACCTGGGCTGCAGAAGAAATTGCCCGCCTATTTGAAAGATACCTTGGGAGTGGTTGGGATACAAGTATCCTGAATGGAGGAGAAATGAAAAATATTGAAAGTATCTTGCCCGAAGAATTATGGCATGCACACCAGACTGCACGATACAGACTGATTGCAACAATCCGGGAACGTCAGCAAAAAGCTTTGAGAGCAAAAAATGCACCTGCATACGAAATTGAACGGGCAGCTAATGTTCTTGAAAATGATACACTGACAATTGGATTTGCAAGACGTTTTGCTTCTTATAAAAGAGCTACTTTAATTCTAAGAGATTTTGAAAGGTTTAAAAAATTAATAACCAATGACGAACATCCTGTTCAGATAATTTTTGCAGGCAAAGCTCACCCACAGGATAATAAGGGTAAAGAACTGATAAAAGAGATATATAACCTTACTAAAGATGAAGCACTGAATAAAAGAGTAGTTTTTCTTGAGGATTATGATATGTTTATTGCTGAACGATTGGTGCAGGGAGTGGATATCTGGTTGAACAATCCCAGGCGCCCAAGAGAAGCAAGCGGAACATCGGGTATGAAAGCTGCTTTAAATGGTGTCATTAATTGCAGCATTCTGGACGGATGGTGGGATGAAGCATATAATGGCAAAAATGGATGGGCTATTGGGAAAGGGGAAATATACCACGACCTTAATTATCAGGATCATAAGGAAGCCCAGAACCTGTATCATCTTCTTGAGGATGAAATTATCCCCCTTTATTATCAAAGCAAAAATCGTGAAGTACCTGAAAAATGGGTAAATATGATGAAGGAATCCATTAAAACTGTACTTGCTGGTTTTTCAAGTTACAGGATGGTTAATGAATACAAAGAATATACGTATATCCCTGCTTATAAATATTATGAAGATTTGTCGAAAGAGGATTTCAGTGATTGTCGAAAGAATACTGAGAAATTTCTTAAGTTAAAAAATAACTGGCATGAAATTAAGATTGATACACCTGTTACAGATAAAGAGCTGAATTCACTGAGAGTTGATGAAAAGTTTGTCGTTACAGCCAATGTTTTTCTGAACGATATTGATCCTGAACTTATTGAACTTGAAGTTTTTTATGGCCCGGTTGATGCTGTCAACGAAATAGAAAATTCCAAAACCGTGAGGATGACGTTGGATAAGAACAAAGGAAACGGTAACTATTCATATTTTGCAGAGATAAACTGCGAATATTCTGGCAGATATGGGTTTACTGTCAGAGCAGTTCCACACGAAAAACTTTGGAAAGATTCAATCCCGGGACTAATTACCTGGGCGGAGATTTAGATTGAATGTTTTGGAAGGTGTTAACAACGAGTGTCAGAATTCGAATACATAAATAAACTGAGATATAAAGCTGAAAGCTAAAGATCCTGGTATTCAACCCCCCCCTGGCCTTCAGGCCGGGGTTCAGCTTAAAAACCAGGGCTGTCTGAATGACAGCAATATACATGTTTTCGGTATGTCGAGTTCATGTTAAATAATTTGTAGATTATTCGAATTAAAAGGCATTAAGGAATTGTTATTTTTATTAAATCCGTTTTTATTCCAGGACTGAAATTATTATCTTTTAATGCTTGTTTTAAACCATAAACAGAGATGTCAAAAAAGAAAGGAAAAAACCCTACCATACTTATAATAACTCCTGAGATAACCTACCTGCCTAAAGGTATGGGGAATATGGCTAATGTTTTAAATGCCAAGGCAGGGGGAATGGCTGATGTTTCTGCTTCACTGGTTTCTGAACTATATGATCTGGGTGCTGATATCCATGTGGCGCTTCCCCATTATCGTAAAATGTTTCATATAGATATTGCTCAGTTGATTGATGAAGAGCTTAGAATTTTCCAGGAAAAGCTTCCTGAATCAAGACTGCATTTAGCAGAAGACAGGATTTTTTATTATAGAGATACCATTTACAGTGGTTATGGCGGCGAGGCTGCAAATCTTTCTCTTGCCTTTCAAAGGGAAATGATTAATAATATTATCCCTTTTGTAAAACCTGATCTTATTCATTGCAATGACTGGATGACTGGACTGATACCTGCTATGGCAAGACGTAGGGGAATCCCGTGTCTGTTTACCATCCATAACATACATACTCGCAAACTGTTGTTAAATCACATAGAAGATCGGGGAATTGATGCAGCAGAGTTTTGGAAGTACCTCTATTTCATGAGACCTCCGCATAATTACGAAGAGTCGCGCGAAACGAATCCGGTTGATTTGCTGACCAGCGGAATTTTTGCAGCTCATTTCATTAATACGGTGAGCCCAAAATTTTTGAAAGAGATAGCTGATGGAAGACATAATTTTATTCCTCCGCATATCAGAACTGAAATTACAAATAAGATACATGCCGATGTTGCTTACGGTATTACCAATGCTCCGGATAATATTTTTAATCCTGCAGATAATCCAAACCTGGAAATGAATTATACAGAAAAACATCCTCTAAAAGCTAAAAAACAAAACAAAAAAGTACTGCAGAAAAATCTTGGCCTTATTATAGATGAAAATGCTCCTCTACTTTTCTGGCCCTCCAGGCTGGATCCCGTGCAGAAAGGTTGCGATTTATTCGGACATATTTTATACAACGTAATTTCTAAATATTATCATAAAAACCTGCAGGTGGTCTTCGTAGCTAATGGTAGCTATCAGCAAGTTTTTAGAGACATTGTCAGGTTTCATGATTTTTATGACCGGGTAGCAGTGGTTGATTTTAACGAGAAACTTTCTCACCAGGCATACGCTGCAAGTGATTTCGTTTTAATGCCTTCGAAATTTGAACCCTGTGGCTTGCCGCAAATGATAGGATCTATTTTTGGCTCTTTGCCTATTGCTTTTGATACAGGAGGGTTACATG
Source organism: uncultured Bacteroidales bacterium (assembly GCA_964461045.1). GTDB lineage: Bacteria > Bacteroidota > Bacteroidia > Bacteroidales > UBA12077 > JAGXLC01. The sequence continues at coordinate 16,101 of CAYWSJ010000039.1, forward strand.
ATACAGTGAAACATATCGATTTAGAAAAAAATACCGGGAATGGCTTCCTTTTTGAAGTGTTTGATGGCGCAGGGCTTGAATGGGCCATTAATGAAGCTGTTAAATTTTATGATCAACCCGAAAAGATCAGAGAGAAACATTTGTCAAGAATAATGAAAGAGAGCAAAGAAAAATTCAGCTTATCCAAAACAGCCCAGTCATATATAGATTTGTACGAGAAAATGTTAAAGCGGCCTCTCGTAGTTAAATATTAAAAATAAGACCAATAGTAAAATTACTTGTTTTGAAGAAAAGAATAAAATTACAGGACGATCCTTATTTGTCTCCATATCTTGGAGAAATAAAAAAACGAAAAGAAAAAACTGAATCAACAGAGCAACGGTTGACCGAAGGGAAACTTATCCTGGAGGATTTTGCTTCAGCTCATGAGTATTACGGACTGCATTTTAAGAACAATAAGTGGATTTTCAGAGAGTGGGCTCCAAACGCAACAAAAATATATCTTATTGGAGATTTTACAGATTGGGAGTGCAGGGAAAAGTACCGCCTGAAAAGATTGAATGAAAAAGGTGACTGGGAATTGATCATGGAAGAGGAAGCCATTAAAGAATATCAATTATTCAAACTGAAAATGTTCTGGAATGGAGGTGAAGGCGATCGTATACCGGCTTATGCCAGGAGAGTGGTGCAGGATGATAAAACTAAGATATTTAGCGCACAGGTATGGACAAGTAAGTATCAATGGGAAAATGAAACCTATAACGTAAATTTTCCTTTCCGGAAAATATATGAAGCTCATGTGGGAATGTCTTCTGAAGAGGAAAAAATAGCATCTTATGACGAGTTCAGAAAAAATATACTTCCGAGAATTGTCGATGCGGGTTACAATACCATTCAACTGATGGGTATCCAGGAACATCCTTATTATGGTTCTTTTGGTTACCATGTTTCTAATTATTATGCCCCCTCCTCAAAATTTGGAACCCCCAGGGAATTAAAACACTTGATTGATGAGGCTCATGGCAAAGGAATTTCTGTAATAATGGATCTTGTACATTCGCATTCGGTGAAAAATGTGGTCGAGGGACTTTCTAAATTTGATGGAACTGATTATCAGTATTTTCATGAAGGAGGGAAGGGGGAACATATGGCATGGGATTCAAGACTTTTTGATTATGGAAAAGTTGAGGTTTTGCATTTTTTATTGTCTAACTGCCGCTACTGGATTGATGAATTTAAAATAGATGGTTTCCGTTTTGATGGAATTACAAGCATGCTCTATAAACATCATGGAGTAGGATATACTTTTACCTCTTATGATGATTATTTCAACGAGTATGTAGACACAGATGCATATACTTATCTTGCTTTGGCAAACAAAGTAATTCATAAAGTGAAACCTTCGGCCATTACCATTGCTGAAGATATTAGCGGTATGCCCGGACTGGCGTATAATTATGACGAGGGTGGTTGTGGATTTGACTGCCGGCAGGCAATGGGCGTAACAGATTACTGGTTTAAAATGTTGAAAGATATGAGAGATGAGGACTGGAATATGGAGGCCCTTTGGCATGAATTGACAAATAAAAGAGCAGAAGAAAAAACAATTAGTTATGTGGAATGTCATGACCAGGCGCTGGTTGGGGGAAAGACGCTAATTTTTGAACTTGCTGATAAAGAGATGTACACAAGTATGCATAAAGCTGACCATAATTTGATTATCGACAGGGCAATAGCATTACATAAAATGGCACGTTTGGCTACCTTTGCATCTGCTGATGGGGGATATCTTAACTTTATGGGAAATGAATTCGGCCATCCTGAATGGGTTGATTTTCCAAGAGAAGGAAACAACTGGTCCTATTTCTACAGCAGAAGACAGTGGAGCCTTAGAGACAATGACGAATTAAAATATCATGACCTGGCTGAATTTGACAAAGATATGATGCATCTTAATGAGAGAGCATGGAAGGATAGTTATCCTGAACTATTGTTTTTGCATAATGATGATAAAATAGTTGGTTTTAGAAGAAACTCCTATGTGTTTCTTTTTAATTTTCATCCTGTAAATTCAGTTGAAGATTATTCAATTCCGGTACCACTGGCTGGAAAATACCAGTTAATTCTAGATTCTGATCATTCAAAATACAGTGGCTTTGAACGAATTGAACCCAGACAGAATTATTTTACTTTCCAGGACAAACAGAATAAAGCCCGGAACCTGATTAATGTTTATCTGCCTTGTCGTACCGCATTGGTCATAGAATATATTGATTAGGAATGTTTTTGGGAGGCTGTTTGGTATTTGTTTGTTGTTTTTTTGTTTATCCTGTCTGCTAAATTCTTTTTATATTTAACCTGTATTGTTTTTTTATAATTTGAATTTAAACACCAACTGAGATAAACTTGTTTCACTTTGAATCTGGATCGCTTCCAAAAAAAGTTATAATTTGTGTGCTATTTGGATAGATTCTCTAAACCTGGAAATTATTTTTTATTATGAAATTATGGACTTTTAAGTTCTTTCCTGTTTTTGTTTTATTCCTGTTGCTAACTATCAACTCATATTCTATACGTAAAGGTCAGGATACAACTCATATAGATTATTACCTACAACAAGCAAAAAAATATACTTCCATTAAACCTGATTCCGCAGTTATTATGTATAAAAAAGCAATCAGGGTTTCAAAAGCTTTAAAAAATAAAGAGGCAGAAGGAAAAGTACACCAGGATTTTGGAATGTTTTACAGAAACCGGGGAAATTATGACTCAGCTCAGATACATTTCAACAGAGCTCTTAGGCTTTATCGTTCGGTAAATGATACGCTGGGAATTGCCAAAGCAATAAATAACCAGGGAACAGTATTCTTTTTTACTGGAAAGTTTAAAAATGCGATCCAAAAATATCAACAAGCGGTAATGCTTTTCAGAAAAATGAAATATAAGAAAGGAATTGCCGACTGTAATAACAATATTGGTATAATTCACTGGAGACAAAATAATTTAGAGCGTGCTAAAGAATATTTGAAAGGAGCAGCCAAAGATTATAAAGAGATTGGCAATAAAACTATGCAGGGATATGCATATAATAACCTGGGTGTTATATATGGAGAAGAGAATAATTATAATAATTCTTTAAAATATCATCAAAAAGCAGCGGAAATTTTTGAAAAATTGGGCCTTCAGCAATTGATTCAAAATACATATCAGAATTTAGGGATTGTAAATAAAAGTTTAGGAGATTATAACAGAGCAATGGAGTATTATAACAAATCCCTGAATATTGCTAAAAAGTTCAATAATAAGCAATTAATAGCATCTATTCATGGAAACTTATCTGAATTGTTCATGGCAATGGCTGATAAAACAGCCCAAACAAGAACACAGAAAAAAAATTACCTGAGAAAGGCAATTGAAGAGGGAGAAAAAGCCATTGATGTTTCACGGGAAATTGGTGCAATGCCGTTGTTAAACAGCAATGCTGAAACACAAAAGAATGTCTATAAAAAAGCCGGAGATTATAAGAGGGCACTTGCCATGGCTGAGTTGTATATTGAAACACAAGATAGTTTATACAGCAAAGAAAAAACAAAAGCAGTTGAAGAACTGGAGGCAGAATACCAGTCAGAAAAAAAACAGTTAAGAATAGATAAGCTGGAGAAAGAAAAAGCTCTCCAAAAGGAAATGATGAAAAACCAGCGCTTTTTAATTTATACTTTTATCTCCGGCCTGGTAATAATCCTTTTGTTTTTTGTAATAATCTACAGGCAAAAACAAAAACAAAAGAAGGCTAACTACTTATTGAGTGAAAAAAATGAAGAGATACAGAACCAGAAGGAGTCACTGACTAAACAAGCAGAAGAACTACGCACTTTAAATGCTACCAAAAATAAATTCTTTTCTATTATTGCACACGATCTGAAAAATCCGTTTAATTATCTTCTGGGATACTCAGGTTTGCTTCTGGATGATTGGGATTCCATGAAAAAAGAGAAAATTAAAACTTTTGTATCCGACATACATAAAGCATCACAGCGTGGTTATGATTTGTTGGTTAATCTGCTCGAATGGTCACGAGCTCAGACCGGAAAGCTTGAATTGCATCCAGCTAACCTTGAACTATATGATATTATTCAGCAAACTATTTTTCAGTTAAAACCCAATGCTGATGAAAAGAACATAAATGTTGAAAACAATATTGAACCTGATGTTTTCATTTATGCAGATATGAATTCAGTTACCACAACAATCCGGAATTTATTTTCTAATGCTATAAAATATACCCAAGATGGAGGAACTGTGAGATTTTATAACTTAATTGAAGAGAACTTCGTTAAGATTTTTATTGAAGATAATGGTTCGGGTATTTCTCCGGAAAACCAGCAAAAAATATTCAGGATTGATGAAACGTTTTCAAACAAAGGCACTGAGGGAGAAAAAGGAACAGGCCTGGGTCTTCTGCTTTGTAAAGAATTTGTTGAAATGAATGGGGGAATAATTGGCTTTGAAAGTGAAGAGAATAAAGGAACCACTTTTTATTTTACCTTGCCAAAGGCTAACCTGCAAAGCTAATTTGAATTAACCAGGATTTAGCCTAAGCATGAACTATTAAGGTCTGGAGTTCAGACAATAAAAAAGCCGCTGAACTATTATTATAATTCAGCGGCAGGCTACCAGAGTGACATGTACAGAGCAGTTATTATCCAACTCTGTAAAAGGGGACAATTTATAGCCTAGTAAGATTCAAATTCATTATCATCAGTATTTGAATTGTACATTTTCAGATTAACGCCTTCCTTTTTCGCTTTGTTTGCCTTTGTTGCAGTTAGATTATTGTTTTCTGATCCTTGAACATTCGTATTTGTTGTGGAAACAGGTGCTTCTTTTTTCTCTTTTTGATGGCTCTTCTCATGGGTTTTTACAAATTTTGTACCCTGGGTTTTATTTGTTTTTTCACTCACCTTAAAAAAGGAGACTACATTACGAAGCTGATCGGCCTGGCTGGATAATTCTTCAGCGCTTGTAGCCAATTCCTCAGACGAAGCAGCATTTTGTTGAGTAACTTGGTTTAATTGTTGTACGGCGCTGTTAATTTGATCGGTTCCATTGTTTTGTTCATTTGAAGAAGCACTTATCTCCTGTACAAGGTTGGCTGTTTTTTCTATTTCAGGCAGCAGATCCTCCATTATTTGCCCCGATTCTTCTGATACTTCTACGCTGGAGTTTGCCAGATCTACAATTTCATCAGCCGCTTCTTTACTCTTTTCAGCAAGCTTCCTTACTTCGGTTGCCACAACTGAAAAGCCTTTGCCGTGTTCTCCTGCCCTGGCAGCTTCCACTGCTGCGTTTAATGCAAGTATATTTGTCTGAAAAGCAATGTCATTTATAATAGTGATTTTATTTGAGATATCTCTTATCGACTGTAAGCTTTTCTTGCTGGATTCATTCATCTTTTCCATACCTTCAGCCGCCTTGTTCGCAATTTTGGCCGTTTGATTTGCATTGTCAGTGTTTTGCTGAATGTTGCTTGACATTTCTTCCATTGATGAGGATACTTCTTCTACAGAGGAAGCCTGTTCTGAGGAACCCTGGGATAACTCCTGCGAACTTGAACTCACCTGTTGACTGGCTGAAGCAATATAGTTTGAACCCTGGCTTACATTTTCAACTACATCTCTTATTTTAACAACCATTCGGTTTAAAACCATTGCCATTTCTCCAACTTCATCTTTCTGATCCAGGTTTACGGTTGCGGTTAAATCTCCATCTGCCACTTTTTTGGCGAAGTCAACCCCACGACGTAAACCACGACTGATAGTTTTGCTTATTTGAGTAATAATTAAAACAAAAAGGGCAATTCCAATTAAAATAGCTGTTAAAATAGCTGTCCTGGTATGGTTTATTACTCCCATGAAATCTTTTTCATAAATACTTGCTGCTACATAGGAATCTATAGGTTCTACATATTTGTAATACTGGAATTTTGGCTCTCCTTCCCACATATATTCAACCTTTCCCTCTCCATCTTTATCATTAAACATTTTTTGAATGAATTCCTTATCTGCCTGGTTTTGTCCTTCTGTGGTGCTGTTTGGATGAATGATTACATCACCTTCGCTGTTGATCAGATAAGGGTATCCGTTTTCAAAATAAGTCTTCTCTTTGAATATTTTACGTAAACCTGCAAGGTCTTTCTCCGGCACTCCTACTCCAATGATCCCTATAATCTCTCCGTTTCTTCGAATGGTCTGCTGAGCTGTAAGATACCACTCGTCAACCACTACGGCCCTTCCTTTATATACCTGGCCACTTTGTAGCTTTTCTGCTACTTGTGAATTTGATGATATAAATGTTCCAACCTGCCTTTCACCATTGGCATTTTCTACTGTAGTTGCTATACGACAGAAACCTCCGTTAATTTTTTGAAATATAGATACATCGGCACCGGTTACTTCTTTTATTTGATTCACCAGCTCATAGTTCTTTTGAAGTTGTTCCCCATTAAGATTCCAAACAGAAAGGTTTTCAGAGTGCGATTGTTTGGTGTTCTGATTAATAACCCTCATTGTAATTTTATTACCTTTCTCTATTTCCAGATCACCTGTATGATTGAATATATAAGCTGCCGTTTCCAGCGCTTTATTCGTTTTTGCCTGGTTATTTTCTATTTCGGCTTCAATGAAGTTGTTTAAATCATTTACCTGTTCATTCATCCTGGTATCTGTTTCTTCTTGTATTCTGTTTGACTGAATGTTAAGAGTGTACAGACCTAAGCTGATAATTACTACTAAAAAAGTAGTGCTTAAAACAATGTTTAAGCGTGGACCGATTTTTATGTCTTTTAATCTTTTCATAATGTGATTTCTTTTATTAATGATTTATAGGTTTATTTCTAAATATTATTTTGCTTCTGTTGTTTCTTTTTTCTTTTCCTCTGTTGATTCATTTTGCTCTTTGTTTGATTGTAGTTCTGAAATCTCTCCGGCAGAGAAAAGGCGGTTCATATCAATTATCATGGTAAAGTTTTCATCTGTTTTTGCCATCCCTGTTATGAAATCTGATTTGTAATTATTTCCAAGACTGGGTGGTGGTTCTGTCTGGTTTTCATAAATTTCAATAACAGACAATACTTCATCTACAATAGTTCCGACATTAAAATCTATACCATCAACACTTAGTTCCATTACAATAATGCAGGTGTTTTTTTGGTCTTCTGCCTCGGGTAATCCAACCCTGATCCTTGTATCAATTACAGGAAGCACCATTCCCCTTAGGTTTATTACACCCCTCATATATTTTGGAGCTTTTGGAACTTTTGTAATTTTTGTCATTTCAAGAATGTTTAGAACCTGGCTTACATGAACTCCAAATACCTCATCTCCTAGTTTAAACGTTAGGTATGAAGAGCTTGACAGGTTCGATAAATTTTGTTCTTCTTTTTTCATAGGCTACCCTTTTTTACATTTTTAATTATGAAGTTAATTTCGCTTTGAAAGGTTTTTATATTCAGGGGCTTAAACAAGTAACCATCGGCTCCCTCTCGCATTGCTTTAGTTTTAAGTCTTCTATCACTATTAGCTGTAAGAACTACAAATATTATTTTGGGGTTTATGCATTTTGTTTTTTTAAGTAGTTCTATTCCATCCATTTCAGGCATCATTAAGTCTGAAATGATGATATCCGGACTTTGGGTTTTTATTTTTTTCAATAATTTATATGGCTCAGTGAATGAAGTCACATGGGAGAAATCTTTAAGTGTCTCTTCTGCAATCACCAGATTTGAATGATCGTCATCCAGTAAAAAGATTTTTTTCCTGTCCCTCATAATTTTTTTTGTAAAAATAATCTGGAAGCAGAAGCCATAAAAGGGGTATAATACGGATATTTTGTTTTTTACGTATTTATACGGAGGGGCGTGTTGTGCTCTGGTAATTAACCGAATAGATTATATTCTATTGAATATCTGATAAGGTCTGCAGTATTGTGAGAGTTGGTTTTGTTTAAAATATTTGCCCGGTGAGTTTCTACAGTTCTTTTACTAATATTCAACTTGCTTGATATTTGTTGATTTGTAAATCCATTATAAATAAGTTCTAAAATCTCTTTTTCTCTTTTTGTAAGTTTTTCTATTTGTTTGCTCTCGCTTAAATTATAAGGTAAATCGTTTTTTTCTACCTTCAGATTATGAATATTTAGCAGATGATTGACCAGGTGATGAAGTTCGTGGATCATTATCTCATTGTAGGTGTTTCTTTGTTCATTATAAAGTGTGAAATATCCTACAATGAAATCATAATCTTCAATATTGACACGGAAACCATTAAAAATTAATCGGGTGATTTTTTTGCTTTCACCGGTTACACTATGGATTTCCATTTTAGCATGTTCTTTTTTTCCTTTTAATAATTGGTTTATCTCTTTTTTGAACTTTTTTCTGTCTTCTAAAATCAACGTATCTCCAACCCTGAATTTTTTATAATTACTTGAATCAAGGTAAATATAATCCATGAATGAAGAATTGAACAGAACATGACGATGTGCATTGAATATCGAAAAACCGATCCTAAATTGGTCCAGGACATTACCTAACCAATGAATGGTATATTTTAAATTATGAAAATAAGAGCGTAATTCTGCATTTTCAATATTTTCTTCCAGAAAATGGATTTCTGAGTTCTCATTTCTTTTTGTGTGTTTTAAACCTTCGTTTTGTTCCTTGTTGACAAGATTTTCAATTAGCTCGTTTGTACTGTTTATGGTGATTATTTTATATCCATATTTATTTAACAAAACTTTTAAAGATTCTATTTGGATATC